>CAYFKM010000055.1:551-6459 GCA_964344025.1 uncultured Candidatus Nanopelagicus sp.
CGTAATAACTGCCATTCCACCTCGACAAGCAATAGTCTCTGCCATTCGCCTACCACTAATTGCCGTCATATTTGCAACAACTAATGGGATTGTAGTTCCGGTGTTATCGGTAGCAGTTAAATCAACATCCATCCGACTTGATAATTGAGAGTAGGAAGGGACCATAAAAACATCGTCGTAGGTCAGATCGTGACTTGGGGTATTTATGAAACGCACGTGGGGAAATTATACTCGCTAAATGCACACCCCTAAGACCATTAACTACCTGGCTACCGTGCGTAGTAAGCCGGTTATAAGCGTGCATATTGTTTGTTTAGGCAATATCTGCCGATCACCAATTGCAAATGCAGTACTTCTTGGCTTAACTAAGGATTTAACCTCACCAAAGGTTTTAGTTGATAGCTCAGGCACTGGTGGCTGGCATGTTGGTCAGTCAGCAGCGAGTAACTCACAATTGGTTTGGCAGTCAGCTGGCTACGAATACCAACATACTGCAAAACAATTTACGATTGAAAATTTTATTAAACATGATTTGATCTTAGCTATGGATCTAAGTAATCGAAGTGAAATCTTAAAGTTAGCCAAGAGCAGTAGTGATAAGGAAAAGGTCTTTATGTTTACCTCTTTTGATCCAAGTAAGAGCCAGATCGACCCAGATGGTAAAGATGGTAAGAAGCTTTCAGTACCCGACCCATATGGTGGGCCACTTTCTGAGTTTGAATCTGTGCTTAAAGTAATCGAGGCAGCAGCAGCGGGCTTTTTAGCATGGGTGCGTTCCTAAGTATTTCCCACCCTACATACAGGTTGAACTGCTAAGGTTATTAGATAGCTTCCCAGTTAAATCGAAAGGTGAAACTTGTCAGATCACTCAGAGGGTGAAGATAACTCAGAAGAGATAATTACCGAAGAGATGCTTTGGGAAAAAATTCCTGAAGTACAAGGCTTAGATCGAGCAAATACTTATTATGAATTAAGTGCACGTATTTATGCACGTGGTCAATATGATGAAGCTTTAGCATTGGCAGAGACAGCACGTGATATCTATGCAGATTTAGGATCGATTGCACCAGCAGAGGGATTAGCTCAGGCCTACTCTGCAATTGGATATAACTTAAATCAATTAAAGCGCATGCCTGAGGCTGCAACTGCAATGAGTAAGGCTGTTGAGTTATTAAGAGAAACTAAATCTCCGATGGCAATTGAACTTGCCTGCACATTAGGTGAGTGGTGGTATGGCTCAAAGGAGTATGAAAAGACTATAGAGTGTATGAATCAATGTGTTCAAGAACATTTAGTTGATGGTAATGATTCCGGTGCTGCTAATGATTTACATTTAATTGGCTGTGCTTATCGGGAGAGTAAGAATTACAAGAAGGCGTTAGAAGCCTTTAAAGAATCAAGAGCATTATTTAAAAAGTTAAAAGAGGTTATCAATGTGGCTAGATGTGATCAAAAGATTGCCCACTGCTTAACAGAGTTAGGTGATGCTGAAGGCGCTTTATTAGCGGCGCAAAAATCCTTAGATGTCTTTGTCACAGCTCATGACCACCGGCGCGAAACCTACTCATCATTTGAGTTAGGTAAAGCTCAATTAGCAGCTGGTTATTATGAAGAGGCGTTAATGACATTAGAAAATGTGTTGGAGAATGTTACTGAATCAGAGTTTAAGGATTTTGAGTTCATCATAGATATTGAACGAAAGATTGCTCAAACCTTAAATAAGTTAGGGCGAGAAGCTGAGGCTAATGAGATTATCCGCAGATTAGATGCGGTTACTGAGGTAATTGACGAAGCTTAAGTTTTTGGATGATTTATTGGATTTAGATGCTGCATAGCCCAGGCATACATAGCAATAGCACCAGCAGCAGATGCGTTCATTGATCTAGTTGATCCATATTGAGAAATTGCGAGCACAATAGAACAGATATTTACTGCCTCTGCACTCATACCAGCACCCTCTTGTCCAAATAACATTACACATTTTTTAGGCAAGTCAGCGCTCTCCAGCGGCTTTGAATTCTCTAAGTTATCAATTCCAATTATTGGAAGCTTTTTGTCATCACACCAGCTTTTAAACTCCGCCACACTCGGGTGGTGATGCACGGTTAAATATCGATCAGTGACCATTGCTCCTCTACGATTCCAATCCCGCTTTCCCACAATATGAACCGCTGACACATTAAATGCATTTGCAGTTCTTACAATCGATCCAATATTTAAATCGTGTTGCCAATTCTCAATCGCAATTTGTAATTCATGCCGTTTAGTATCAAGATCTGCAACTATTGCTTCAACTTTCCAATATCTATACTTATCTAAGACATTTCTACGATCACCATGCTCAAGTAATTGCGGATCAAAGTGATTATCAGTTGGCCATGGTTTAGAGTGTGGGCCTACACCAACTACCTGGTAGAACTCACCAGGGCCGACAGATGCCTGCGTCATAAGTAAACCTTAAGGGTTAAGGAGTGTTAATGAGAAAATCTTGGCTTCCTGCCTATTTGGCTCTTGGAACGGTATGGGGATGTTCATTTATTTTCATCGAGTTAGGACTTGAGTTTTTAACACCCTTTGGCGTTACTTTTACTAGATGTGCTCTAGGTGCAACAACATTACTTATCATCTTAAAAATAAGAAAAGCAAAACTTCCCACCCAAAAAAGTATTTGGCGTAAATTATGGGTAGTTGCGATGTTATTAAATGTAGTTCCTGGAGTTCTATTTGCATTTGCCCAACAATATATAACATCTGTACTAGCGGGAATTATTAACGCTACTACACCACTTATGACCTTGGTTTTTATTTTGCTTTTGTTTAGAGAAGAAAGGTTAAAGCCAGAGCAGATTATTGGCTTACTTGTTGGCGCATTAGGGGTAATGACTGTAGTTGGAGTTTGGAAAGAGTTGGGAGATAATCAACTAATTGGAGTTATTGCATTACTCCTTGCCGTCTCATGCTATGGCGCCTCTTACCCATACTCAACCCGATATGTTGTCCCGCTTGGACTTAGACCAGAGGCTTTAGCAACTGGGCAGTTGGTTATGGCAACTCTAACTTTATTGCCATTATTTTTATTTAATGGAGTATTAGGAAATGCACCAAGAATGGAATCAGCTATTGCAATGCTGCTATTGGGAGTCTTTGGAAGTGGGTTTGCTTATATCTGGAATTTTTATATTACCGCCGCAGCAGGTAGTGCTATAGCTAGCACCGTAACCTACCTAACTCCAGTTGTAGCAGTTGTAATTGGTTGGCTTTACTTAGGTGAAAAGGTTTTTTGGCATGAAATTATTGGTGCAGTAATTGTGATTACTGGAGCGCTAATATCCCAGGGAAGATTTAACAGATTGATTATTTCCAAGTGAGAAGATTTTTAGCGCTTTTACTAGCTTTTATTTTTTTAGGTTTACAACCTGCAACTGCAGCTGAAGTTTTACCGCAGCCCTTTTTTAATTACCTTGGTTCAAAGTATTTGGCTAATCCAGGTGTTATTTTAGTTGATCCAAGCAGTAATGAAGTTTTGTATCAAAGTGGGGCAGATAAACCTCGCATCCCAGCATCTGTTTTAAAGTTGTTTACAACTGCAGCAATTTCATTAACATTAGATTCAAAAACAACCTTTCAAACTGCAATTTATAAGACTGATAAAAGAGGCGTCTTTGTAATCTGGGGCGATAATGATCCATGGATTACCTCTAGTGCTAAAGCGGCTAAAGCTTATCAACGTGCCTATATGCCTAAATTAATTAAGGCAGCCTTTGCTTCAGATAAAAAATTAAAGAAAATTAAGTTAATTTATAGGGGTGTTAATAACTCCGACATTCGTGATGCAAAAAAAGCGTTAAAACGAAGGGCATCGGTTACTTATCAAAGAATGGGTAAAGATGTGGTGGCCGAAGAAATAATTGGGGAGCAACTAGCGGTGGTTACTTCACCGCCACTTAACAAAATGATCAGATTTGCATTGTTATATAGCGATAATGTTTTATCGCAAAGGCTTGCCATGTTAGCTACCGGTAGAAATGGTTATCCTCTGACTGAAGAGGGTTTAAATAATATGATTATTGATAAAATTTCCACACTTGGTGTTGATGTAACTGGTATGAATTTTATTGATGGATCAGGCTTAAGTCGCAAAAATAAGGTTACAGCCCTAACTATTTCTCAGCTGTTATTAAAAGTAAAAACTGATCCACGGCTTAAGCCAATTTATGATCATCTGCCAGTAAGTGGTGAGACTGGAACGCTAATTAGTAGATATCACGAAACAGCACCGCAAGCAGTTGGATTGGTTAAGGCTAAAACTGGTTCGATTCGAGGCGTGGTGTCACTAGCTGGTTTTGCAACTTCAGGTGAAAAAGAATATGTATTTGTAGTTTTAGCTGATGAGGTAGGAAGAACTAGGTCGGCACAAAACTCTGCTCGAAAAGCAATTGATCGAATGTTGGGAACAATTACAAAGCCACCTGTGATCGGTATAACACCACCGGTACCTGAAAGTACGCCTGTAACAACAACTCAGTAATTATTTACTTACTTCTCAAGGGTAGAGTTAAGGGTAATGAAAAACTATATTTTATTGATGAAGTTAAGAGTTGTAGAGCTATTACTTGTTACAACAGTTCCAGCATTATTTCTTGCTTCTAATGGAGTACCTTCAATTTCTATCACCTTTTGGTCTCTAGTTGGTGGGACATTAGCTGCTGGTGGAGCTAATGCTTTTAATATGGTGATTGAATCTAAATCAGATCAATTAATGAAGCGAACTGCAAATCGACCTATTGCAGCCGGCAAAATCTCAAAAACAAATGGGCTAATTTTTGCTTTCTTTATCTCAATATTGTCCTTACTAACTTTTTATGTTTACACCACCAAATTAGCTGCAGTTCTAACATTCATAGCAATAATTTTTTATGTTATGGGGTATAGAGTACCTTTAAAAACGCGCACCTCACAAAATATTGTATGGGGCGGAATTGCTGGCTGTATGCCAGTTTTGATAGGTCAGGCAGCTGTAACAAATGATCTAACACTTACCTCTTGGTTGTTTTTCTTACTAATATTTTTTTGGACTCCACCGCATTTTTGGGCATTAGCTGTCAAATACAAAGAGGATTACAGCGCAGCTTCAATACCTATGTTGCCAGTTGTTGCGCCAATGAAATCTGTTTTAAAACAAATGTGGCTGCATTCAACATTAATGGTAGTCATCTCAGTATTAGTTATTACTACCGCGAATTTACCCCTTTGGATACTTTTATTCTCAATATTTTTAATAATTGGCTGGAAACTGCAGTTAATAAATCTTACAAAAGAGCCAAGTGAGGTAAATGCTGGGAAATTATTCCAAGCTTCAATTATTTTTCTCAGTATTTACTCATTTTTACTAGTAATAGGAGTATTGCTTAAGTAGTTTTTGGACATTTTGATGGGATAATTTTTCTCATGTCCTCCCCTCTTGCAATTGATGTTGCCGATTTATCAAAAAAATATGGTGACCGAATGGCGCTGTCGCATGCCAATTTTGAAGTTCCAATGGGAAGTATCTGTGGCTTTGTTGGACCAAATGGCTCTGGGAAAACTACAACGATTCGGATGTTACTTGGACTCATTACGCCAACAACTGGTAGTGGACATGTTTTAGGTGAGTTAATTACTCAACCAGAAAAATATTTACCACGTGTTGGAGCCATGATCGAGGGGCCAGCCTTTTATCCAGCATTAACTGGAAAACAAAACCTTGAAGTTCTCGCAAAACTAGGTGGTTTAACTACGGATACAATTCAAAAATTATTGGAATTAGTTGATCTTGGTGATCGTGGTGATTCTAAATTTAAGACATACTCACTGGGGATGAAGCAGCGGTTAGGAATTGCAGCAGCACTACTACCTAATCCCAAATTAT
>CAYFKM010000056.1:0-6429 GCA_964344025.1 uncultured Candidatus Nanopelagicus sp.
TTGACTTGTATTCCCATTCGTCGATAGTTTTCCATGGACTCCATCTTATATATGTTTCAGTTGTTTCGGAATCATCAAACCATCGTCCTTGGTAAATGGCGTAATCAAAATGCTCAACGCCCATTGTCGATTTTTGTTAATAAATCTTTTTGTTCTTGCTTAAATCGGCGGAATGAATTTTGAATACCTTTTACAACTAGATTTCCATTCCATTGTTCTCTTATCCATTTTAAATCCTCATAAGTAACTGTGGGATCAAACATGGAATCTAGTAGCTCTGCCACAGTTCCATTCCATGAGTCAAGTGATGCAAACTTTAAAGGATCAGTTGTTAAAAAATTTATCCACCAGGCAGGTCTTGGAATTGCATTTATGATTGTCTTTGCTGTAAGTGATGGTGGAATTGTCATACCATTTCTAACATCACGTAATCTGGCACCCGCAACTGGAACATCTACTGTTAAAACTAAAGTATCAAAACCTGCCTTATTGGCGCGATCGACAAGTGCCATACTGCGATCACGATCTTTCCACATATATAACTGAAACCAATTTCGACCTGTTGGTGCTGCTGCTGCAACAGCCTCTATTGATCTAGTCCCCATAGTCGAAAGTGTGTATGGAATCCCAGCATCTGCAGCTGCGCACGCTCCAGCGTACTCACCCTCAGTTTGCATCATTCGAGTAAAGCCAGTCGGAGCAATCCCTAACGGCATACTCATAACTTTGCCTAGCATTTTTACAGACAAGTCAACATTTTTAACATTTCTTAAAATATTGGGTTGAAACTCAATCTTTTCATAAGCTGCTCTAGCTCTATTTAAACTAGATTCAGAATCAGCGCCGCCATCAGTGTAATCAAAAGGCGCTTGGGGGGTCCGACGCTTAGCAATATCTCTTAAATCATAGATAGTTAATGCTTTAGATAATCTTCTTTTTTTACTGCTAAAAATAAACTTTCGAAAACGCAGTAGCTGCGCTAAATCCTTTGGGCTTGGTATACGACGCTTGACCTTAACCGTGCTCACATTTACTCCAGTCACTCTTGGCAAAGCATCCTTATTTAACTAGTAAAGTATAGACATGGCGGACAGTAGTTTCGATATCGTCTCAAAGATCGATCAAATGGAGTTGGATAACGCCTTTAACCAGTGTGAGCGTGAGCTTTCTACAAGATTTGACTTTAAAAACACCGGAACCAAAGTTGAGAAGAGTGGGGTTAAGGTTGTAATTGAGTCGGATACTGAGGAACGAGCTAAGGCAGCATTAGATGTATTCAAAGATAAATTAGTTAAACGTAGTGTTTCATTAAAGCATCTCGAAGCAGGTGAACCTAAATTGAGTGGTAAGACCTACCTCATTTCATGTGAGTTTAAAGAGGGAATTACCACTGAAAATGCAAAAAAGATTGCAAAATTTTTAAAGGAGTCTGGCCCTAAGTCTCTTAAGACTCAAATCCAAGGTGAGGAACTTAGAGTTTCAAGTAAAAGCAGAGATGATTTACAAGCTGCTATTGCATTAGTTAAAAAAGAGACCTGGGATTTTGCAGTCCAATTTACCAATTATCGCTGACAAGTTGAGTAAATAACTTTGAAATTAAATGGGTCAGGAATCTTTTATGGAGTTAGTGCTTATGTAATCTGGGGGTTACTTCCAATTTACTGGAGGTGGCTAGACCAAGCATCTGCTTTTGAAATTCTAAGTCACCGAGCTGTCTGGTCATTATTTTTTTGCATATTATTTTTAGCCTTTCAGAAACAATTAATTAAAACCTTCAAGTTGATTACGAATTTAAGAACATTATCCTTGTTGGCACTTACATCCTTGCTTTTATCTCTTAATTGGGGAATCTACATCTGGGCAGTTTCTGTAGATAGAGTTGTTGAAGCTGCTCTTGGATATTACATAACACCACTTGTAGCTGTCAGTTTTGGGGTTTTTGCGCTAAAAGAGAAACTTAGAACTATGCAATTAATTTCAGTTGTCCTCGCTGGAATTGGAGTTTTAGTTTTAACAATTGCATATGGTCATTTACCCTTGATAGCTATTGGACTTGCAATTAGTTGGGGCTCATACAGTTTGATTAAAAAACAACTAAATGCAGGTGCACTTGAAACTTTATCGGTTGAAACAATTATAGCTTTCATCCCAAGTTCAATATTTTTAAGTTATTTACTAAGGAATAACGATGCCCAATTTGGGCAAGAGTTAGGATTTTCATTGGCATTGGTGTCCACTGGCCTAATGACAGTAATCCCGCTGCTGTTTTTCAATGCTGCCACTACTAGATTACCGTTAACAATTACTGGTTTACTTCAATACATAACTCCAAGCATTATGTTTATCATTGGAATAGTTGTATTTCATGAACCATTACAATTGGTGAAATTAGTTGGATTTTTATTCATCTGGATTGCTTTAGCAACCCTAGGTCGTGACTTATATAAATCAGGTTGAGCGATTAACTAAAACAAAAGCAACATTCTTAAGTGCTTCTTTAGCAGCGCCATTTGGTAGACCCTCAAGTAATGAATTGGCTTCAGTTGCTATTTTTGCTAAATATTCTCGCACCTGAGTTAATGCTCTATGTGAACGAAGCTGCAAGATAACACTACTTACCTCCTCTTCAGAAATTGGTTTACTCAACTTTGCTATGAGTTCCTTATCCTCTGGAGCATTAGCATTAATTACATATAGCGTTACAAGAGTTGGAACTCCCTCCTTAAGATCAGTTCCTGGAGTCTTACCAGAAGCGGTTGAGTCACTAACTACATCGAGTAGGTCATCTGCAATCTGAAATGCAATTCCAATTTTTTCTCCAAATTTTGTAAGAATTTCAACTACCTCTGGTTTAGCACCGGAGAGTAATGCTCCAAATCTTGCACTAGTTGCAATTAATGAACCAGTTTTATCTGATACAACTTTTAAATAATGTTCAATTGGAGTCAAACCCTCGGTTGCCCCTTGGGTTTCCTTGATCTGGCCAATCACCAGTCTTTCAAAAGTTTTAGCTTGTAATTTAACTGCTTCAGGTCCAATATCTGCCAACATATCTGAAACTTTAGAGAATAAATAATCACCGGTAAGAATTGCTACTGCATTACCCCATTTTGTATTTGCACTTGTCACACCTCTTCGTAACAACGCATCATCCATAACGTCGTCGTGATACAAAGTTGCAAGATGGGTTAATTCACATGAAACAGCAGCTTTTATTATGTCAAAATTTGTTGGATCGCCAAATTGGGCCGCAAGTAATGTAAGCAGAGGGCGAAGTCTCTTACCACCAGCTTCTACTAAGTGTCTTGAGGTTTCGATCACTAATGGATAGTCACCTTCAATATGTGACCTAAGAAGAGACTCTACTTTAGCCATATCAGCTACTAGAGACGCTTCCAAAGTTTTATCTAAGTTTGGAATTCCGATTGGATTCATTATTTAATTAAATTTGCAAATGAATTTGAAGCATTTAATAGAAGTGATGGAAACACTCCAAGTAGTAATGAAATCAATGTCGCACAAATTATTGCGATTCTACTTCGAATTGATGGAATTATCACTGATACAGAGTCATTTACTGGGTCGGTAAAGAACATCATAATTATTACTCTGATATAAAAGAAAGCTGCAATTGCACTTGCCAAGACACCGACTACCACCAGAGAAATATTTGCAGATTGATAGGCCGCTGAAAATATTGCAAACTTTCCAATAAATCCTGATGTAAGAGGAATTCCAGCAAAACCTAATAGTAAAAATGAGAATACAGCAGCAACCAATGGTGATTTCTTGCCGAGCCCAACCCACCTATTTAAATCACTTACTTCACCTGTTGAATCTCGGACTAGTGAAATGATTCCAAATGCAGCAATTGTGGTAAATCCGTAACTAAATAGGTAGAACAAGGATGCTGCTAATCCTTCTTTACTTAACGAAATTACACCTAAAAGTAAAAAGCCAGCGTGTGCTATCGAGGAGTAAGCCAACATCCTTTTAACATCGCGCTGAGCAATTGCAACTACTGATCCAAATATCATTGTAATAATTGAAATAACAGAAATTATTGGTTGCCAAAGTGATTGTGCATCTGCAAATCCAACATAGAAAATTCTAAGTATGGCTCCAAATGCTGCAACTTTCGTGCACGCTGCCATGAAACCAGTAATGGGTGTAGGTGCGCCTTGATAAACATCGGGAGTCCAGGAATGAAATGGAACAGCACTTATCTTAAACAGAAGGCCAACTGACATAAAAATAATTCCGATGAATAAGAAAACATCATTTGCACTTCCAGCTGCTGCACTAATTGCAGGGAGTGAAACAGTACCTGCGTATCCATAGATGAAAGCAGAACCAAAAAGGAAAAAGGCTGAGGCATACGCACCTAGTAAAAAGTACTTAAGCGCAGCTTCTTGGGACAGTAATCTCCGACGTCTAGAAAGTCCAGCCAGTAAATAAAGTGGAAGTGAAAATACTTCTAGCGCAACAAATAATGTTATTAGATCGGCAGCTACGGTGAAAAGCATCATCCCGCCAACTGCAAACAAAACCAATGGAAATATCTCTGTTTGTTGCACTCGTTGCTGGGTAGCAATCTTCTCTTCAGCTGAGCCTGGAACTGCTGAAGCTTGAGCTACAAAGTTATCTTGATCTGCAATCAATAAAATCGCAACTAATGCTAACGCTACGATTATGAACTGAAAAAATATTCCTGCCCTATCAATAGTTACCGAGTTGACGGCAGCCGTTGTTGAACTCATATCTTTTATTTGCCAAAGTTGGAGAAGAGCTAATAAAAGTGCACCAATACTAATTGTTAATTGAATTGCCGCTCGATGAGTTTTTCCCAGGAAGGCTTCAATTAGCACACCAAATACTGCAGCACCAAAAATAATTAACATTGGCGATAATTGCATGTAGCTTAATGAAGGCGCACTTAACATTATTTACCTACCTTTGAGATCGGATCAGAAAATCCAGCATTCACCACAACCTTTTCAGAAGTTGGATTTATTAAATCTAGGACTGGCTTAGGATAAAAACCCATAAAAACGATAACTAATATCACTGGAGCTATAGCAATCTTTTCTCTCAGGTTTAAATCCTTAAGATTTTCATTTCCACTAACTATTGGACCGTGGAGCGCTTTTTGTACTGGAATTAAAATGTAAAGTGCGGCAAGAACTATTCCAAGAGTTCCAATTATTGCTGCAACTGGATATCGGGTGTAAGTGCCTACTAAAACTAAGAACTCACTAACAAAACTAGATAAACCCGGCAAGGCAAGACTTGACATACCCGCTACAAAAAATGACCAAGCCATTACTGGTGTGACTCGTTGTAAGCCTCCAAAATCGGAAATAGTTGAGGAGTTTCTACGTGAAATCATCCAGCCAGCAATTAAGAAAAGTGCAGCGGTAGAAAAACCATGGTTGACCATATAAAGACTAGCGCCGGACATACCTTGTGTAGTCATAGCAAAAATACCCATCATAATAAAGCCAAAGTGCGAGATAGAGGTAAATGCAATTAATCCTTTGATGTCCCGTTGACCAATTGCCATAAAGGCGCCATAAATTATTGAGATCACTGCTAACGTTATTATCAAGGGAGTAAAGGTTTTACTAGCATCAGGAAATAGCTGGATACAAAATCGGATCATTCCATAAGTTCCAACTTTATCTAAAACTCCAAGCAGTAATACCGATGTACCAGGTGTTGCTGCTTTTGCTGCATCTGGTAGCCAGGTATGAAACGGCCACAATGGTGCTTTTATTGCAAATGCAATAAAGAAGCCCAGGAATAAGAAATTCTCAGTTTGATTATCAATTTCTAATGTCGCAAGCTGGGTGATATCAAAAGTTGCACCAATTTGATTACTTGAAATGATGTAAACCCCGATAATTGAAGCCAACATTAACAAACCACCAAATAAGCTATACAACAAAAACTTTATCGCAGCAGCTGATTTATCGCCTGAACCATACCCGCCAATTAGGAAATAAACTGGAATTAACATAGCTTCAAAGAAAACATAAAATAAAAAGAGGTCGTTAGCTGCAAAAACACCTATCATGAGTGATTCTAAGGTCAACAATAAAACATAAAATACTTTAGAACTCCAGCGTCCATTTTCAGATTCATTCCAAGTTGCAAGTATGACGATTGGAACCAAAATAGTTGAAAGTAAAATTAGAACTAACGAGATGCCATCTATTCCCAATGAAAAGTTAATATTAAATGCTGAAATCCAGGAATTTTTTTGAACAAACTGTAATTGATCTGAATTTTTATCAAAACTAACTGCTAAAAATATCGATGAAATGGCAATTACTGTAGTCGCAACTAGAGATGCTCGCTTAATTAATTCACTATTTCTAGTTGGAATTGATGCAATCAAGCCGGCACTAATTAGCGGAAGTAATCCAA
>CAYFKM010000057.1:0-6411 GCA_964344025.1 uncultured Candidatus Nanopelagicus sp.
GATGCAATTAGTGATGTAGTTGAGATCTTAAGAGAGCGAGATTTTTATCGCCCAGCTCATGAATTAATTTATGATGCCATCGTTGATTTATATGGCCGTGGTGAGCCGGCAGATCCAGTAACTGTTGCAAGTGAGTTAACTAAGCGTGGTGATTTAGTAAGAGCAGGTGGTGCACCATATCTACACACACTGATTTCATCAGTTCCAACAGCGGCAAATGCTGGATACTATGCAAAAATAATTAGAGAGCGCGCAATTATGCGCAGATTAGTTGAGGCTGGCACCAAGATAGTTCAACTTGGTTACACAGATGAGGGTGAGGTTGATGATGCAGTTGATCAAGCCCAAGCTGAGGTTTATGCGGTAACTGAGCGACGAGAGTCAGATGATTATGTTCAACTATCTCAATTACTGCCTGATGCATATGATGAGATTGAAAAGATTTCAGCTGGTGTTGTAGGTCAAGGTGTTAAAACTGGATTTAAGGATTTAGATGCATTAACAAATGGTTTTCATCCAGGCAATATGATTGTACTAGCTGCACGTCCTGCTGTTGGTAAATCCACAGTAGGTCTAGATATTGCCCGTTATGCATCAATTCATAAACGTGAGACCTCAGTGATATTTTCACTTGAAATGAGTAAATCTGAGATCACAATGAGAATGCTCTCTGCTGAAGCCAGAGTTCCACTAAACAATATTCGCTCAGGTCGTTTAAATGAAGAAGAGTGGTCAAAGATGGCAAGGCGTATGGGTGAGATCTCAGATGCACCACTATTTATTGATGATTCTGCCAATCTATCATTGATGGAAATCAGGGCTAAAACTAGGCGATTAAAACAACGCCATGATTTGAAGTTAATTGTGATTGACTAGTGGTAAGCGAGTAGAAAATCGCCAGCAAGAAGTCTCAGAATTCTCTCGCCAATTAAAATTATTAGCTAAAGAGTTAAATGTGCCAGTTGTGGCAATCTCACAGCTAAATCGTTCTCCCGAGCAACGTACCGATAAAAAACCTATGCTTTCAGATCTTCGTGAATCTGGTTCGATAGAACAGGATGCAGATGTGGTTATTTTGCTACACCGTGAGGATTTATATGATTCACAAAATCGATCAGGTGAAGCTGATCTAATTGTGGCTAAGCATCGAAATGGTCCAACTAGGACAATTACCGTTGCTTCTCAATTACATATTGCAAGATTTACCGATATGGCAGCGCCATTTACAACTACTGAAAAGTTTGTTAAAGATAATTAAAATTAAATAAGTAAAATCTACTTTAATAACGCATCTTGGTTGTAAATTGAAATATACTTTTGATATGGAAAATTCACTCTCTTTGGCTGTAGAGAATTTAACCTCAGTTTCAGTTTTGGTTTTTATTCTTGGTTTTATTGCTGCCCGATTAAAGAGTGATATACGAATACCAGAGCAGGTTTATCAAATTATCTCAGTTTATTTACTTTTTGGAATTGGTTTGAAAGGTGGTGTTTCGCTTCGGCACTCCACAGCAAGCGGTTTAGTAAAACCGATAATTGCAACATTGATTCTAGGTTGTCTAATACCAGCGCTTGCTTTTTTTGCTTTGAAATTTGTTAAATCCCTCAATCAGATTGATAGAGGTGCGATCGCAGCTCATTATGGCTCAACATCATTAGTCACTTTCACAGCAGCTTTAGTATTTTTAGATAATTCAAATATCAGTTATGAAGGATTTGCGACCACCTTACTTACGATTATGGAAATACCTGGGATTATTGTCGGAATATTCCTAGCTACTCGCCATTTAAATAGGGAGATATCTTGGTCGGTATCACTTAAAGAAATTGTCTTAGGAAAAACCATTATTTTGTTAGTAGGTGGCTTAATTATTGGAGCAATATCAGGGGACTCTGGATATGCCAAAGTTGAACCATTTTTTGTCGGATTACTACCTGGAATATTGGCACTATTCCTAATACACCTAGGCTATTTAGCCGGATTAAGAATTCACGTAATCAAAGAAACCGGTGCAGGGTTGTTTACCTTTGCACTCGTATTTCCATTTATTGCCGGAACCATAGGAGTAATTGGCGGACACCTTGCTGGTCTTTCTGTTGGTGGTGCAACTATTTTAGGAGTTTTAGCAGCAAGTGCTTCATATATCGCAGCCCCTGCTGCAGTTGGCATTGCACTACCTGAGGCCAATCCATCACTTTCAATTACATCCAGTTTAGGTATTACATTTCCAATAAATTTAGTCTTTGGAATTCCAGCTTATTACGCAATTGCACAATTTCTAATTGCTTAAGTAACTTTTTGTCTAGCCTTATCTGCAAAATAAATTCCAATTAGTACTATCGCACATCCAATTAATTGCACTGTATTAAACGCCTCACTCAAAAGCCACCATGCAATTGCCCCAGCAAATACTGGTTCAATCATTCCAATAACACTGCTAGTACTGGCTGATAACTCTCTAATTGCAGTAACTGTGAGTAGGTAAGGAATGACAGTTCCAATTATCACAATCCATAAAATTAACGCCCAACCAGGAGCGGAGTAATCAGATAACTCACCTTGCAATGAATAGGTGGCAGTTAAGAATTCAAATGGAAAGTTCCACCATGGCAAAATTACTGCAAAGAAAATAGCTGCAACCGACATCCCCCAGGTTATAAGTGAAAGGGAGGATCTGGTTTGAGATAGTCGATCAGCAAAAATAAAGTAAAGGGCAAGAGCTAGTGCATCTAAAAATGCCACCAATACTCCAAGCGGGTGCAGGGATGATCCACTCCAAATTTGTGAGATTAGTAAAAGACCAGAGAATGCAAAAACAATACCTAGCCACATAGTTGGGGGTACTGATTTCTTTTTAATAAATTTCAAGTATAAAACAATCCAGATTGGAGCGGTAAATTCAATAATCAATGCCACGGAGACATAGAGATATTTCAGTGCAAAAAAGTAAAATGAAGTTACTGCTGCAATACCAATAACGCCGAAAATAATGAGGTCTTTAATTTCACTGCGTGTAGCTTTAAGTTGGGATCTATCTTTAAGAAAAACAAGAGTTAATAAAATGAGTGCGGCAGTAGTTGTTCTAAATTGAGTTAAGCGAAAAGCATCTAAATTTGCCTCACGAAGCACTTTGGCAGCAATCCCACCTAATGCAAATCCCATTGCTGCACTGATTAAGAGAAATTCTGCGCGATGTTTCACGCGCTCACTTTACATTACAAACTTGAAATAACTTTAATTTAGAAAGCTGCCTCTGCAATATCCATTATTTCACCAGTTTCAGTTTCAACTACAGCACGCTCTACTGAGATATGTGGTAAAACTGATCGAACGAAGAACTTAGCAGATGCAATTTTTCCATTATAAAATTCAGTATCTTTACCAGCGTTTGCTAACTTACTTTTAGCAATATCTGCTTGACGAAGTAGTAGCCAGGCAATAATTAACTCACCCGCTGCCATTAGTAATCTTGAGGTATTTAAACCAACCTTATAAACCTCTTTTGGATTTTCTTGAGACTCCATCGCAACACCAACCATATGACCAATCATGGCTTGGACATCTTCAAGAGCTTTCATTAATGCTTTCTTCTCTTCACCAAGATTGCCCCCTGAAGCAGCAAATTTGGCGATCTCTTTTCCTAATATTGTGATTGATCGACCGCGATCTCTAACAATTTTTCGGAAGAAGAAATCTAATCCTTGAATCGCAGTTGTTCCTTCATAGAGAGTATCGATCTTGGCATCTCTTACATACTGCTCAAGTGGCCAATCGGTAGTAAAGCCGGAGCCACCAAAGGTTTGTAAGGACTCAGTGCCTAGTAAGGTATAAGACTTTTCACTGCCATAACCTTTAACAATCGGTAGCAAAAGGTCATTTATTAAATGCAGATCTTCAATCTTTTCTGGATCAGCTCCCTCAGCTACCGCTAATGCATGGGCATCTTGAATTGATGCGGTGTAGAGAACTAGCGCTCTCATACCTTCAGAGTATGACTTTTGCACCATTAAAGATCTGCGCACATCTGGATGTTTAATAATCTCAACTCGTGGTGAACTCTTATCCTTTGCCTTAGTTAAATCCGGCCCCTGTACTCTTGTTTTTGCATAGGCAAGTGCTTGTTGGTATCCAGCACTAAGTGTTGCAATAGCTTTAGTTCCTACCATCATGCGGGCATACTCAATAATTTTAAACATCTGCGCGATACCATCATGAACCTCACCTAAAAGATAACCAACCGCTGGCTCTTTTTCACCCAAATTCATTTCACATGTAGCAGAGACATTTAATCCCATTTTGTCTTCAATTTTTGTTACATATACGCCATTACGTTTTCCTAATTTGCCAGTCTCAAAATCAAACATAAATTTAGGGATCATGTATAAATCTAACCCCTTAGTTCCAGCTACCCCACCCTCTGGTCTAGCTAGAACAAAGTGAATAATATTTTCACTTAAATCAGAATCTCCTGAGGTAATAAATCTTTTAGTACCAGTGATATGCCAGGTGCCATCTGGTTGCTTAACCGCTTTTGATCTACCAGCGCCAACATCACTACCAGCATCAGGTTCAGTTAGCATCATGGTTGCACCCCACTGCTTATCAACCATTAACTTTGCAATCTTCTTTTGCTCTTCAGTTCCATAAAGATATGCAACATGGGCAAATGCGGTGCCAGATGCGTAAATATGAATTGAAGGGTTAGAGCCTAAAACCATCTCAGCAATTGCCCACCTAATTGAAGGTGGGATTGCAGTTCCACCTAACTCAACTGGGGCATCAATACGCCACCACTCATTATCCATAAAGGTTTTATAAGATTTTTTAAATGACTCAGGTAATTTTGCATCCCCAGTTGCAGGATTAAAATCAACACCTTTTCGATCACCATCAACAAAGCTGGCAGCTAGATCATTTTCTGCCATTCGCTTTACCTCTTCTAACATTCCCATCGCAGTATCGCGATCTAAATCTTTATAGATTGATTTAGCTAAAATTGATTCGCGCTCTAGTAAATCAAAGAGGCAAAACTCAATATCGCGCAGATTTGCTATGTAATGTCCCATGGGATAAGCATGCTACTGGCGGGTAACTTAATCAATACCCACCAGTAGGTTTTCCTAACGATTAGATAACTTTAAGGGTAGGGTCGCTCATTGTGTTGCTAAGTGATCGGGATATTAAGGTCGAGATCGAATCTGGCCGGGTAAAGGTAGAGCCATTTTCTGAGGCGATGGTTCAACCCTCAAGTGTTGATGTTCGCCTAGATAGATTTTTTAGAGTCTTTGAAAACCATAAATACTCAGTCATTGATCCATCAATTGAACAACCAGATTTAACCCGTGAGGTTGCAGTATCAGCTGATGAGTTTTTTATCTTGCATCCAGGAGAGTTTGTTTTAGCTAGTACCTATGAGGTCATTACTTTGCCCGATGATATTGCTGGCAGATTAGAGGGAAAATCCTCTCTTGGCCGACTGGGATTACTTACTCACTCAACAGCTGGATTTATTGATCCTGGTTTTTCTGGACATATAACTCTTGAGTTATCAAATGTGGCAAATTTGCCAGTGAAGTTATTTCCAGGAATGAAAATCGGGCAACTATGTTTAATTAAATTATCTTCTGCAGCTGAGCATCCATATGGATCTGCCCTGTATGGCTCTCGGTATCAAGGCCAACGTGGTCCTACGCCATCAAAATCTTTCTTAAATTTTCACAAAAGTAAGATTGAGTAATTACTCCTGATTTAAAAAGTGCAGGGTAAAGGTGGCACCTTTTCCTAACTCTGATTTTACTGAGACATAACCACCATGAGCCCTCATAACCGCATCCACAATTGATAGGCCAAGACCGCTTCCCTCACCACTACTTCTAACTCGCGCTGGATCTGCTCGATAAAATCTTTCAAATATTCGCTCTTGATCAGCTTTTGCTAATCCAGGTCCATTATCACTAACCTCAATTATTGTTTGGTTTATATCCTGTTTAGCACTAACTGTAATGATGGTGCCCGCTGGGGTGTGCGTGCGGGCATTTGCCAATAAATTAGCCACGACCTGATGAATTCTTTGAGAATCTCCAAGTACAAAAATTTCTTCTTGTGGCAAATTCAAATTAATTGGATGATTTGGCCCAGCTGCCTTTGCTGAAGCCACAACCTCGGTAATTAAGGTATTTAAATCAACCGGCTCTAAATCTAATTGGCGTGATTGATCTAACCGGGCAAGTAGTAGGAGATCTTCAACCAGAGAACTCATCCGAATTGATTCACCTTCAATTCTATTTATTAACTCTTTAGTTTTCTCCTCCCCAACAACAGCTCCTTGGCGGTGTAATTCGGCAAAGCCACGAATTGCAGTTAGTGGAGTACGAAGCTCATGTGAAGCATCAGCGACAAATCTGCGTAAT
>CAYFKM010000058.1:0-462 GCA_964344025.1 uncultured Candidatus Nanopelagicus sp.
TCAGTCTCGCGCAGGTATTGATCCAAAGAAATCATTGTGGGAGGTAGTCTCAGATGGACTTGATTTTATAAAGGTTGGAAATGTTGAGATGCCAAGTCGGGCATATGTTTCCGCATTTGGATTTAAAGGACCAGATCAACAAAAGCCAGCCGGTGTTTTATCGGGAGGAGAGCGAAATAGATTAAATCTTGCTCTTACCCTTAAACAGGGTGGAAATCTATTACTACTAGATGAGCCAACCAATGATTTAGATGTTGAGACCTTAGCCTCATTAGAAAATGCGCTATTAGAGTTTCCAGGGTGTGCAGTAGTAATCTCACACGATAGATGGTTTTTAGATCGAATCGCTACCCATATCTTGGCTTACGAGGGTGAATCAAAATGGTTTTGGTTTGAAGGAAACTTTGAAAGTTATGAGAAGAATAAGATTGCACGTCTTGGTATTGATGCGGCCCGTCCGCA
>CAYFKM010000058.1:472-6347 GCA_964344025.1 uncultured Candidatus Nanopelagicus sp.
GAGCTACCTACCGTAAATTAACTAGGTAATTGGTGGCTAAATAGGAGTTGATATGAAGTACACACACAAAGCATTTGTCCGCTGGGATGATTTAGATGCATTTGGTCATGTTAATAATGCTAAGTATTTAACCTATGCCCAAGAAGCCAGATTTGATTGGGGCTGGTATAGCTTTGCTGAAAAAAATGAGAAAGCGATTTTGATGGAGATGGTAGTTGCACGTGGTGAGGTGGATTACCTAGTTCCGATTACTGAGGGTGGTTGTTTTTATGAGGTAACCCTTTGGGTGGATTCCATTGGAAACTCCTCCTTTGTTAATGGATATGAGATAAGTAAAGATGGCGTTGTTTACGCCAAAATGAAGACTGTTCAAGTGACAATTGATCTGAAAACGCGCAAATCTCGACCAATAAATGATGCCGAACGTGAGTTCCTAACGAAGTACTTAAATAATTAATTAAAGTACTGATTGTGAAGCAACGAGTTATCCACCCAGCCTGGATAGTTGCTGGTATTACCTTTGCTACCTTATTTGCAACTGCCGGTTTTAGAAGTGCACCTTCAGTTTTAATTTTGCCGCTGGAAAAGGATTTTGGTTGGCAGCGGGATGTAATTGCCTTAGCGGTCGCGATAAATGTCTTACTTTATGGATTAACTGCGCCATTTGCTGCCGCCTTAATGGAGCGATTTACCGTCAGAAGAGTTGTGATGGCAGCACTTACTACTGTGGGTAGCGGTGCCTTACTGACTATTTGGATGAGTCAAAGTTGGCATCTAATGTTGTTATGGGGAGTGGTAGTTGGGGTAGGAACTGGATCTATGGCACTAGTCTTCGCTGCTACCGTTGCTAATAGATGGTTTGTTAAAAAACGTGGTTTAGTAATTGGAATTCTCACTGCAGCTGCTGCATCAGGCCAATTAGTTTTTCTACCGGGCCTATCTAAATTAGCTCAAGATCCTGGATGGCAAGCCTCAGCCTTAGCAGTTTCACTTGGTGCCTTCATAATGGTTCCGCTAATTTATTTTTTCCTTAAAGAAGATCCCCAAAGTGTTAACACCACACCATATGGTGCTGCAAGCAATTGGCAGCCACCAGTTTTAGAAAAGGGCAATGCGGCTAAGGTGGCAATTAATGCTTTAAAAGATGCCAGCAAGGTAAGAAATTTTTGGTACCTAGTTGGCTCATTTTTTGTCTGTGGACTTTCAACTAGTGGCTTAATCGGAACCCATTTCATTCCGGCAGCTCATGATCATGGAATGCCTCAAGTTACTGCAGCAAGTTTGCTGGCATTAATTGGAGTATTTGATGTAATCGGCACAATATTTTCTGGTTACCTAACAGATCGAATTGATCCGAGAAAATTACTTTTCTTTTACTACCTGCTACGGGGGCTATCCTTATTTTTACTACCCTCTATCTTATTTTCAACCCTGCACCCATCAACCTTAGTTTTTATTATTTTCTATGGATTAGATTGGGTAGCAACGGTGCCACCAACTGTGTTGCTATGTCGTCAAGTATTAGGGCCAGATAAAGGCGCAGTAATTTATGGTTGGGTCTTTGCTGCTCACCAAATAGGTGGCTCCATTGCCGCATTCGGGGCTGCTGTGCTGCGGATAAAGTTTGGTGATTACGCTGCAGCGTTTTATATAACTGGAGTTATGTGTGTGATTACTAGTTACTTTGTGCTGCAAATATCAATCAAAGATAAGAGTCAAAGTTGAGCTCTGAGAGTTTTTACCACCGAGCCGGCGGGCAAAAAACCTTTAATGATTTAATCTCACATTTTTACGCACTTGTGGCAGTAAATCCAATACTTCGCCCAATGTATCCAGAGAGTGATTTACATGGTGCAGCTAGAAGGCTGCAATTATTTTTAGAGCAGTACTGGGGTGGACCTACTACATATAGTGATGAGCGAGGACATCCCAGATTAAGAATGCGCCATGCGCAATTTCATATCTCCAAAGTTGAACATGATGCCTGGATAGCTTGTATGAAGGATGCAGTAGATGCACTTGAGATTGCAGATGATTTAAAGGATGAGTTATGGCAGTACTTAACTGCAGCAGCTACTGCGATGATAAATGCTGCTAATTAAGCTTTAACCTTATTTTTAGGTTGAGATTTATTTCCAACCTTTAGGATCTCACCATTTCGCAAGTACCAGATAGTGCCACTTGCATCTCTTACCGTAGTAATTCTAAGTCCGACAGTCTCAACTACACCTTTAACATCTAAGACATCTACCTTATCGCCGACTCCATATTGATCTTCGACCAACATAAATATGCCAGATAAAATATCTCGGACTAAGGTTTGGGCACCAAGTCCTAAGGCAACTCCAATCACACCAGCAGATGCAATTAGCGGTCCAAGATTTAAGCCAAACTCAGATAAGATCATAAAGATGGCAATTAACCAGATAACGCCATTTAAAGTTGATTTTAAAACTGAGCTAGTAGTTTTTGCCCGCTCTTTTTGTCTTGCCCCACTTCGCTTTGGACCTGGAATTAGATCCGCACTTGCCACCTTACTCATAAACCTAGTAATCGAACGCTGACCAAGAAGTGAGATGGTGATCGCCATTATCACAATTAGGGTGATATTAAGCGGGGCACCGGTGAACCAATCAATGGCAGATTGCATATTCTCGGTGATTTTCATGATTAGATGAAAACTTTAACCCAAATGTAATTGAGAATATGGTTAGAAATGCTGATTTTTTGCCAAACCTCAGGCAAGATATGCCTATCGGCGCGAGCCACGCGCTGTAAGCAAGGGGAGAAGTAGTACAAGTGTCACAAACATTGGTACTGAACGCTACCTATGAGCCACTAGGTGTCGTATCAGAAAGACGAGCATTGATCCTCGTCCTTAATTCGCGCGCCATTAGCGTTGAGGATTCAGATCGCATCCTTACCTACGCCAGAGGTTCAATTACATTACCTTCGGTAATTAAGTTAAATAAATTTGTAAAGATTCCATATCGTCACGCAGTTCCACTCTCTCGCCGAGCAATCTTTGCCCGGGATAACAATAGATGTGTTTACTGTGGTGTTACTGCTACCTCGATTGATCATGTAATTCCAAGATCAAGAGGTGGTGGCCATAATTGGGAGAATGTGGTCTCTGCTTGCCATAAATGTAATCATCTAAAGGCTGATAAGACTCTAAAGGATTTAGGTTGGCGACTACGCCACACACCAAAGGAGCCGGTAGGGGCTGCTTGGCGAATTCTTGGTACTGGCAAACCTAATCGAGTTTGGATTCCATACTTAAAACCATTTGGGGTAGAGGCGATTGGAGCAGCCAGCGCATGATTGAAGATGGCACAGTAGCTGGAGAAGGCTTAACCTTTTTACAAACCTTTACCTATTTTTTTGTGGCGCCCACAGTTTTATTTGTGGTGATCTCATTTTTTGCATATATAACTACAAAAGAGGTAAGAGCTAAATCTAAGCGCAGATCGGTAAACCTAACTCAGATCGAGTAGGTAATTAATTACTCATCTCGCCTCTGCACCGCAAGTGCTCGCTCTAAAGAATCCTTAGCCTCAATTACCAATCGTCGCAATCCAGGTTGAGCATCTTTACCAGCACCATTTAACCATTGATTGGTCTTATCTAAAGTTGCTTGGGTGGTTATATAGATAGGAAACATGCCAGTTACAAACTTACTTGCTACCTCATAGGATTTTTTGCCCCAAGTTTCAATTAACAACTCAAAGTAAGGATCGATGAAATTTGCTAGCAGTGGGCGATGAAGCGCTCGCATAAATCCAGTTAACTTCGCCTCCCGCTCAGAGGTGGATAGCTCATCTTGAGTAATAGATTGCCAGACCTCATCTTTTGCATTTGCCAATGGTCGTGCTGCCATAGCAGTTTGATATGAAAGTTTTCCAGTTAGGGTGTTATCTAACTCCAACTCTTGGGCAAGTGATTTTTCATCCAATACCCCACGTTCTGCTAATGCGATAACGATTGACCATCTCATCTCTGGATCCACCTTAAGCCCTGGCAATTTTCCAGCGAGAAAATCCAGCAATAGATCATTGTGCTCAGCGCTTGATGCAAATGTTGTAAAGCTTTTAACAAACTGTAATTGATTGTCACTACCTGCTTTTGCATTAGCAATCATTTTTTCAAATGCATTTGCCACCTTTAATCTGGCTGAGTCTCGTTTCTTTGGATTTGAGTAGAGCTCTATGGCAGTAGAAAGCTGACTAGCTATTATAGTTATAGTGGCTATCTCACTCTCACTTTCAATACCAGCTAGCGCAATATCAATAAAATCTGAGGTTGCAAGCTCACTATCGCGCAACATATCCCAAGCTGCAGACCAGCAGAGTGCTCGAGTGAGAGAGTCATCAATTTTTCCAATATGTTTTTTCAAGCTTTCAATAGATCGATCATCAAATCTAATCTTGGCGTAGGTTAAATCCCGATCATTTAGCAATAGAAGATCTGCTACCGGCTCGCCTGCTAATTGGCTAACTACGGTTTTTTCACCTGCAACATCTAATTCAACACTTTTACGCAAAGTTATCTTTTCATTTACTAGATCATATAAGCCAATAGCCATTCGGTGGGGGCGAAGTTGAGTTGAATCAGTTGGCATCTTTGGTGGTGATTGGATAATTGATATCTCGTTGTACTTATCAGCTTGGATTCCTACCTCTGGCTGTAATGTGTTAACACCAGCTGTTTGTAACCAGGTAGAAACCCATGGCTTAAGATCTTTACCACTACTTAGAGTTAACTCAATTAGAAGATCATCTAAAGTAGTATTTTTAAAAGCATGCTTGGCAAAGTATCTTTGCAATCCCAAAATGAAATTATCCCGTCCTACATGAGCAACTAATTGTTGCAATACCGAAGCACCTTTGGCATAGGAGATACCATCAAAATTTCCAGCCACGGTATCGATATCAACCATATCGGTAACAATTGGATGAGTTGATGAGAGTTGATCTTGTCGATATGCCCAATTTTTTCGCTCCTGATTAAAGCCAGTCCAAGAGTTTTTAAATCTAGTGCCCTCAACCATTGCCAGGTACGAGGACCATTCGGCAAATGATTCATTTAACCAAAGATCATCCCACCACTTCATCGTGACCATATTGCCAAACCACATATGGGCCATCTCATGCAAAATAGTGTTCGCCCTAGCGTTATACATACGCTCTGTTACCTTGGATCTAAAAACTAATAATCGTTCTAGAAATGTTACGGCACCAGCATTTTCCATCGCTCCCCAGTTGAAATCAACTACTGCGATCTGGTCATACTTTTCAAATGGATACTCAAGTCCAAAGACCTTTTCAAAGTAAGCAAAACCTTGCTTGGTAATTAGAAAAATATCATCTGGATCTAAAAATTGGGCTAAAGATTTACGGCAGTAGAGGCCAAGTGGCACTGTTTTTTTACCAACATATTGATCCTGCACAAAGTGATATGGCCCAGCTATTAGCGCTGTGATATAGGTTGAAATTCTTGGTGTAGTTGTAAATTGCCATTGGCGCTTGTCTGAACCTATATCACTTTTTTGCGCTACTGGATTATTAGAAATTACCTGCCAATGAGATGGCGCGATTACCGTTAAGGTAAAGGTAGCTTTTAAATCTGGTTGATCAAAACATGGATACATCTTTCGAATAAATGCGGTTTCACCCTGCGAGTAGATGTAAACCTGATCATCTACTGGGTCAACTGAACGTTGTAATCCCTCACCAGTCTTTGAGTAGAGTCCATCCATCTCAACTACTAACTCATTTTTAAATTTAAGATTTTTTAGAAATATGCTCTCACCATCGTAATTAGAGGTATCTACCGCCTCACCATTTAAGGTTGCTGAGATAACATTTTTACCTAC
>CAYFKM010000059.1:0-5653 GCA_964344025.1 uncultured Candidatus Nanopelagicus sp.
CCCTTATAACTGGATAAATTAAAAACTTTCTATTATTCGTGCGCCAGATACTGGTCCTGTTGCTCTAACAACTGATGAAACAACCCCACTTGCACTTAGTGCAACAGTTAAATCCATTGCATGATCATCATCTGTGACTAAAAATGCAACTGTCGGGCCAGAACCAGAGACAATCCCACCAAGTGCACCATAATCAACACCGACATCTAAAACTAATCTAAGTGCTGGTCTTAATGAACAAGCTGCAGATTGCAAATCATTGCTTAATGATTTACCTAACGCCTTAGCATCACCTGCTCTTAGTGCTTGCATTAATGGTTCGCTAACTTGTGGTGTTGCAATCGATAATCCCTCACGTAACCGATCACACTCTTGATAAACAGATGGTGTTGCTAAACCTTGTCCCGAAAGAGCAAGTACCCAAAAATAATTACCTTTAGCGAGTGCAGGAGTTATTTGATCACCTCTTCCTGACCCAATTGCTACTCCACCACAAATAGAAAAGGGGACATCGCTGCCAATTTTGCTTCCAACGGATTCCATTTCATCCCTAGATAGTCCTAATTCAAACAATGAATCTATGCCCACTATGACACCTGCTGCATCGGCACTACCCCCTGCCATTCCGCCTGCAACTGGAATCTCTTTTTTTAATTTTATTTCTAAATCAATTGGCAGATCGTAATTTTTAATCATCAACTCTGCAGCACGAATGGCTAAATTACTATTATCAGCAGGCACTCCATTTGAGGTTTGCCCTGAAATATCAATACTTAAGCCATTTCCATTAGGGGCAGTTGCCACACTTACATCATCAAAAAGTGAAATTGCTTGAAAAACTGTTGTAACTTCATGGTAGCCATCACTACCTAGCGGACCAACTGATAATTGCAGATTTACCTTTGCAGGGACTCTGGCAACAACACCTCTAGATCTCATGATGTCAAAGCGTATTGCTTTAATAACTTACTTGGTGGAATTGCCGTTGACTAATTTCTTGCCAATTGAATAAAACTGTTGAACCGTCAAAACCTCTCCACGAACAGTCGGGTCAATTCCAGCTGAGATCAAAATTTGCTCAGCATTGACTCCAAGTAGATGTGAGAGCGCACTCCTTAGCATCTTTCTACGTTTCGCAAACGCCTCATCAATCACTGAAAAAGTTGCCAATCTTTCACTATCACTTCCTAACTCTTTAATTCGATCAAATTTTACAAGCGAAGAATCAACATTTGGAATGGGCCAGAAAACTGATCTACTTACCGTGCCAGCTAACTTAAGATCTGCCCACCAGTTAGCCTTAGCCGTTGGTGAGCCATAATCTTTATTATTTGCAACTGCAGCCAGACGATCTGCTACCTCACTTTGTACCATCACAACACCTCGGTTAATCGATGGGAATTTTTCTAATATATTTAATAAAACTGGAACCGATATGTTGTAGGGCAAATTTGCAACTAATACGGTGGGCTTAATCGGTAGCTCACTAATTGTCATTGCATCTTGATTTAGAACGGTTAATTTATCTTTATTAAATCCACGGTTACTAGCTGTAATTGGAAGCTGATTTGCAAGTCGATCATCAATTTCTACTGCTATTACCTGATTTGCTTGCTCCAAAAGAGCAAGGGTTAAAGAACCTAAACCTGGACCTATTTCTAATGCAATATCAGATGTATTAACTTCAGCTAGCTTAACTATTTTTCGACAGGTATTTGCATCAACTACAAAATTTTGACCTAATTTTTTGGTTGGTTTCAAATCCAATTCTTTAGCTAATGCTCTAATCTCGACTGCGCCCAACAAATTTGTCATTCAAAACTACCAAAAATTCGTTCAGAGTTTTCAGATATAGCTTGTGCTAAATAATCGGCTGAAACTCCTCGTACATCAGCAATTACTCGTAAGGTATTTGGGATTTGTGCTGGAGTGTTTAATGAACCTCGATTTGGCATCGGACATAGAAATGGTGAATCTGTCTCTACCAGAAGTAACTCGAGCGGAACTAAAGCAGCAGCAGCTCTTAACTCTGGTGCATTTTTAAAGGTAACTGTTCCAGCAAATGACAAAAAGTACTTATTTTCGATACATTCTTTAGCCATCTGAGTATCTCCAGAAAAACAGTGAAAGATCGTATTAGTAGGTGCACCTTCTTCAATTAATAAATCAAGCACAGCGCGATGTGCATCTCGATCATGTATTACCAATGCTTTTTTATAATCTTTGGCTATTTTGATATGTCGGCGAAATGAATATTTTTGTTTGTCCTGCAACTCAGATGGAGTACGGAAAAAATCTAATCCGGTTTCACCTATTGCCCTAACTCTAGGATGTGAGGCGAGATCTTCAATTACTTTTAAATCTTTTTCTAAATCATCAACGACAGGGGCTTCATTTGGGTGTAGAGCCACCGCTGCCAGGACTCGGCCAATAAATGCTTCGGCACATTTGACTGACCATATTGATTGCTCAGCTGAATAACCAACTTGTACGACTCGATCAATACCAACAGATTCTGCTTCATCTAGTGAAGCTTTAATTAAAGGTGAATCAGGCTCACTATTATGAATTAACTCTAGATGAGCATGCGAATCAACAGTTTTACTATTTAAGGGTAGTGGCAGTGAACCAGGTTTTCTATCTAGATCGCGATTATGACGATCTGCCATAAATTATTTAGCCTCTTCAAGTCTTGGAAATAAAACTTCACTCTTGGTGACTTTACTTCCAGCAGGTAGTTGCCCCCATATTGAAACTTGAGAAATTTTTTGTAAATTAATCTCACCTAATGAATTATCAGCACCAAGACTTCGCCACAATTTTTCGGTTGCATCAGGCATAACTGGATGCAACAAAACCGCTAGGGCTCGGAGTGATTCTGCGGTGTTATACAAAATCTCAGAAAGCTCTGCATTATTGGCTGGATCTTTAGCAACTACCCATGGTTGTCTTTCAGTTACGTAACCATTTACCCGCTTGCAAAAATCCATGATTGCATTAATTCCACCCTGAAAATCAAGCGCACAAATTTTGCTATCTGCTAACTCAACTGTCTGCTTTAGCATCGCCGATAAACCCTCATCTTTAGCAGCAGCTGGAATTTTATTTTCACAATACTTTTCTATCATGGCAATTAATCGTGAAGCGAGGTTTCCAAAATCATTTGCTAATTCACTGGTATATCTAGCAGCCATATCTTCCCAAGAAAATGATCCATCTGTTCCAAATGGAATAGCCTTTAAAAAATAATATCTAAATGCATCCACACCAAAATCTTTTGTGATATCACTTGGTGCAATGCCAGTAAGCTTACTTTTTGACATTTTTTCACCACCAACAAGTAGCCAACCATGTGCAAAAACTTTCTTAGGAACTGGAACTCCTGCTGCCATCAGCATTGCAGGCCAAATTACTGCGTGAAAACGTAATATATCTTTCCCGACCAAGTGCACATCAGCTGGCCAAGTATTTTTAAACTTTTCTCCACCCTTAGAAGCTGGGTCATCGCCCAATCCAACTGCAGTTGCATAATTAAGTAGTGCATCAAACCAGACATAAATAACTTGTTTCGTATCCCAAGGAACTGGAATTCCCCAATCAAATGTAGACCTAGAAATAGATAAGTCTCGAACCTCACCTTCTAAAAATGAAATAACCTCATTTCTAGCACTTTCTGGCTCACAAGCATTTGGATTATTTTTATAGTGGTCCAGCAGTGGCTGCCGGAAGGCTGAAAGTTTAAAAAACCAATTATCTTCACTCAGCATTTCAACTGGCTTTGAGTGAATCTTGCATTTACCTTCAACTAAGTCACCAGGTAACTTAAACTCTTCGCACCCAATACAGTAAGGACCTTCGAATTTACCAGCATAGATATGTCCCAAATCTTTAAGACCCTGTAAAAACTTTTGTACTCGTTGGGTGTGACGTTCTTCTGTCGTCCGAATAAAATCATCGTTTGCGACATTTAAATCTTTCCAAACTGGCTTCCAAGCACTTTCAACTAACTTATCGCACCATTCTTGTGGGGCGGTCTCATTACTTTGCGCTGTATTTAAAACCTTCTGGCCATGCTCATCAGTACCCGTAAGAAACCAAACTGACTCGCCACGTTGTCTATGCCAACGAGTTAAGACATCTCCAGCAATAGTTGTATAGGCATGACCAATATGTGGTGCATCATTTACATAGTAGATTGGTGTAGTTAAATAAAAAGATTTGTCAGCCACAGTCAGATCTTATCCTCACTCTTGTGAGCCACCATCGCATCAAAAACTAGCCGTTTAGACACACCGTTTGACTTAGCAACCTGTGCAATAGCCTCTTTACGACTTTCGCCAGCTTTTTCTTGCTCAAGTACTAACTTAACCAAATCCTCAACTGAAAATTCTCTAGTGCCAGGATCAAATCCTTCAACCACAACAGTAATTTCACCCAGTATTTCCTTAGATTTTGCCCAATCAAGTAGTTCTGAAATATCACCTCTTACGATTTCTTCATAATGCTTACTCATCTCTCGACAAATTGCAGATTTACGAGTTGAGCCGAAAGCTAATTGTGCATCTGACAACGATTCAATAATTCGATGTGGGGCTTCAAAGAAAACGATTGTTCGCTCTTCAGTTGCTAATTCTTTAAACCATTTGATCCTTGCACCTTGGGTTCTCGGTGGAAAACCTTCAAAACAAAATCGATCAGTTGGCAGACCAGAAAGCAATAGAGCTGTCGTAACAGCACTTGGTCCGGGCAGCACTTTAATTTGAATATTTGAATTTAGTGCAGCTCGAATCAATCTGTAACCTGGATCAGAAATACCTGGAGCTCCGGCATCTGTCACAACTAAAATATCTTTGTTGGAAGCTAGCAGGCTAGCCAACTCTTGAATTCTCTCACTTTCGTTACCTTCAAAAAATGAAATTACTTTGGCATTGTGCTTAACATTTAATTCTTGGCACAAGCGAGAAAACTTTCGGGAGTCCTCCGCTGCAATAAATTGCGCTTCATTAATTGCCTCTATTAGGTGAGCCGAGGCATCACGAGCATCACCGATAGGTAGGCAGGCTAAAATTAACATCTGATAATTCTCTCAGGTTATTTTCCAACTTGCTTTCGATAGGTCCTAGGCTGGTCCTATGAGCACCGCTCGACTACTTCGAATAACTCCGATTACAGCGATTCTGACATTTTCTCTTGCGATAAGGCTATGGAGACTAAACCTTCCTGTCGGATATATTTTTGATGAAGTTTATTATGCAAAAAATGCCAACTCTTTACTTACTTCTGGCGTTGAGTTAAATGAACAAGGGCAGGCTGAGTTTGTAGTTCATCCACCTTTAGGTAAATGGTTGATCGCAATTGGAATTAAGGTTTTTGGCAATAATGAGTTTGGATGGAGATTTTCAGCAGCAGTCTTTGGAACACTTTCAATTCTAATTCTATATTTAATTGTAAAAAAACTATTCGACTCTGAATTTTTAAGTGTTACAGCTGCACTCCTTATGTCACTAGATGGACTAAATTTAGTAATGTCTAGAGTTGCTCTATTAGACATTTTTCTGATGTTTTTTATCCTAGTAACATTTTATTTCTTATTAATTAATAATCTCTGGATGAGTGGATTTACACTTGGATTAGCTCTGGCAACCAAATGGAG
>CAYFKM010000059.1:5663-6080 GCA_964344025.1 uncultured Candidatus Nanopelagicus sp.
TATAACAAAGTAAACTTTAAAGCCATTTTTAAGTTAGTAAGTCAATTTGTTGTACTTCCAATTTCGGTATATCTAATTTCGTGGAGCGGCTGGATACTAAGCGCTCAAGGTTGGGCCAGAGCATCTGGATCAAATATTTTTGCCTCATTTTGGAATTACCATATGCAAATTTTGGATTTTCACCGTGGATTAACTGAAAAGCATTCTTATCAGGCCAACCCTTGGAGTTGGTTAGTACTTGGACGCCCGACCTCATTTTTTTATGAAAGTTCAGGTAATTGTGGAAATGAAAGGTGTGCACAAGAAATTCTAGCCATGGGCACTCCAATACTTTGGTGGTGTTCAATTTTTGCAGTTGCTATTACCTTTGGACTTTTTGTACGAAATCTTGAAAGATCTGCTGCAATAATCTTACTT
>CAYFKM010000060.1:0-6012 GCA_964344025.1 uncultured Candidatus Nanopelagicus sp.
CAATGGGAAGATTAGTTTCACCAACTGAAATTGCAAATGCCATCGTTTTTCTAGCTAGTCCGAAACAAGCGGCAGTTACTGGAACATCCCTAAATGTGGATGGTGGATTGCATTCCCTAAGGATCCCTAAATAATGAATCAACTAAACAATTATCGATTTGGTTCCTATGCCTTGCTAGCAATGGGATTAATCAATTTAAGATATCAAACTGGTTCAGATGCAAATCTATCAACTAGCTCACTATTAATTGTTACTGGTTTACTGGTTTTTATTTTAACTTTTATCCCTCGTATCTCTTCTATGTTATTAAATAAATCAATTAAAAGAGTTTCGCTTTTGCTATTTATTGCATTAATTATTTATGGCATATTAATTTAACAATTATGGAGCTTTCCCAAATAAAGCTGCGTTGGAATGAAGTGTTAGATCTTTTGCTGGAAAAAGATAGAATTGCCTGGTTGGCTTTTTTTGACGCCAGATTAGTTTCCTTTGAAAATAATCAGTTAACCTTAGATTTTGCTGATAGTCAAAAGTTTGCAAACCCTCATGATTTTAGGAAATCTCGTAATCCATCCCACACTCAACTACTAATTGATGCAATTAAAACAGTTTTTGGTATTTCACCCACAATAATAGAGCGGTGAAAAGAGTAGCCGTTTTTTTATCAGTAGTTGTTGCTACGACCTCTCTCACGCCTACTCAAAATGCCTTTGCTAGTAAGAGTTCAGTCTCACTCAAAGTTCAAAGCACACCAAATGCCGGTGAATCAATTGTTACTTTTTATGGACAAGTAAAGCCTGCTGTTAAGGCCAGAATTGAGATTAGTTCATTTGACGGAATTGCTTGGAAAGTTACACCATTTAAAACTACTTCAAGTAAAAGTGGAGCTTGGCAAATCACCGCGGTAGCGACTGCAATCAAAGCCGAAGGGCAGTATCGAGCTACTGCATATATAAATAACAAAAAAAGTATTTCTAAACCAACAAATTTTAAGGTCGATCATTCAAAAACCTTTCCCGACCACAACTCTCTATTTATAACTCCTGAAACTAGTAAGTTAACTGGTGGTCGCATCAAGGGTTCTGATATCAGTAGATGGCAGCATCCAAATGATCAACCAATTGATTTTAAGCAGATGTTTGATGCTGGGATACGTTTTGTGATTATTAAGGGATCTGATGCGCAAGAAAAAGCAGATATTGAAACTATGAAATGGTTGGTAGGAGATCGAAATGCTGCTCAAGCTGCCGGTCTTTATACCGGTATGTATCACTTTGCCTACCTACCAAATAGCACAGATGAATCGTATGTAATTAGAGATGCTAAAGCTCAAGCACAAAAAGTTATTTGGCGGCTAGCAACTTTAGGTGGTTACAATGAAAAAGACCTTCCAGTTGCATTAGATCTTGAAAATAACTGTGTTAAAAAAAGTAGCTCTGGAGTTTGTACTAAATTTTTACCCAGAAGTTTGGTAACTCTGTGGGCTGAGACCTGGCTTGAAACAGTTGAAGCAAAAACTGGTCGAAAGCCAATTTTATACTCTTATGCCCAGTTTCTAGAGAGTGCTATGACTAGAAGTGAAAAACTAAGACAATATCCATTATGGCTTGCGCATTATGGAATTAATCCCGCGGATCCAATTACCCAACCAGGTCAGCGACCTGCAATTGGTTGCTTTGTTCACTCGTGGAGCACGGCAAATTGTTCATCGCAGTGGCAAATTTGGCAGTACTCATCATGTGGCATCGGTAAAAGATATGGCGTACCAAGTAATAGATTAGATTTGAATGTTTTTAGGGGCTCCTCAGAAACATTTTTATCACTGATTAAAGGCAGGTGGCAGCCAGAGCCTGCCGATATGATGCCAATTAATGAACCGACCACAATTAATTTAATATCGGTAAATTCAACTGATACAAATAAACCAGTTGAGGTAAATGTTGAAGTCTTTAGGAATATTGGAACCCCAGTTGTGACCGGAACCGTAGTTTTTAGACCAATTGATGAAAAGGTAAAGGTTAAAAATCAAAGTGCAGTCAGAGCTGCAAGTGGTAGATGGGAATTAAAAATTGAGGGATTACCTGCCGGAGTTACAGCTGGGACCTTAAATTATGTAGATATCTCAAAAACTCATGCAGATAATCAACTTCCACTCTCCATAAATTTGATGCAGGGTCCAGAACTACCAACACCTACTCCAAAACCTAAGCCAACTCCTACTAAACGGCCTGGGGATAGTTGCGCTAAACAAATAAAACATTAATCCACTTCCACTACAGTTAGCCACATGAAGCAACAGCTACCAGGTGGAGTTACACGCCAAAATCTTAAACTTTCCGATGGTAGAGATATTTATTACTACGATACTAAGGATATTGATCGCAATGCAATTGATAGCAGAGTTGATCAAGCTCAACCCGGGATCGGTCACTTACGGCTTGACCTACTAGTAAATGAATGGGTAGTTGTTGCATCTCATAGACAGCATCGGATGTTTTTGCCACCAAAAGAGTTATGTCCACTTTGTGCTTCAACTAAGGAAAAGCCAACTGAGATCCCAGATAGTGATTATGAGGTAGCAGTTTTTACAAATCGAGCACCGGCATTAACTGCTCCAAACTCAACTTGGAAATTGCCTCAAATTAATGGCTTAGAGACTCCAAATCCAGATGCAGCTGGTGCATGTGAAGTTGTTTGTTACACCTCAGATCATGGAACAAGTTTTGCCAAGTTACCGATAAATCAAATTAGAGCAGTACTTGAGGCATGGAAAAATCGAGATAGCGAGCTATCTAAATTGCCATATATCCAACATATTTTTCCATTTGAAAATCGCGGCGAAGAGGTTGGGGTAACAATTTCCCACCCACATGGTCAAATTTATGCCTACTCATTTATTCCACCAAGAATGGAGAGGATGTTAAGTGCGGCTCAAGATTACTTGAAGAAAACTGGCCGTGTCCTACTTGATGATTTAATTAAGCGAGAAATCAAAGATGAAAAGCGAATAATTGCCCAAAATAGTGAATGGATTGCCTATGTGCCATTTGCTGCTAGATATCCATTTGAAATTCATCTTGCACCATTACGCTCTGTTGCGCGAATGAGTCAACTAGATGAAAAACAATCTGAGGCATTTCCAGAAATCGCAAAGGAGATTTTAACTCGCCTAGATGGTGTCTTTGGAATTGAGATGGCATATATTGCATCTTGGTATCAATCCCCAATCAATGTTGGCGATGACTGCATGCGACTTCATTGGCAAATAGTTTCGGTAAGACGTCAACCTGGAAAATTAAAGTATCTCTCCGGCTCAGAATCTGCCATGGGAGCATTTATTATGGATTTAGAGCCAGAGCAATCGGCAGATCAACTTCGACAAGTAAAAATATAATTACTCAACTGGGGTAATTGAAAGAACCTCTACCCCGCCAATTGAATTTAAAACATTAAGTAAGTCTGTTGGATCACTACCCGGTACTGCAATTGTGATGTCATCAATTCCTTTTCCGTTTTCGCTCCGGAGCACTACAAGTCCGCGAATATCACCACCGGCAAAACCAATCGCAGATGCCACCGCACCCAGGGAGCCTGGTCGGTCTGGTAACGAGATTTGAACTCGATATAGCGCCATGCTCCCTGACTTGGACTCGAACCAAGAACCTGCCGGTTAACAGCCGGCTGCTCTGCCAATTGAGCTATCAGGGAATACGTCAATCTTGTTTAAGGATTAGCGAGGGTAAATAGTATCGAATAAAAGTTTGTGCTCAAACTGTTGGCTAAAACTGGCTTAACTCTCCCCTAGCGCCAACTCTTTTTGTACCCGACGGGCAGCCTCCATACCAACTAGTTTTGTAAAAATCTCTTGATACTGCGCTTCATTTTCAACTGGATTTAATCTCTGCAGCGTTGATTTAATCTCCGCAATTAATCTACTTAGTGCAACTTCGCGAAGTCGAGCAAAGATACTAGTTATATACCGATCTGAAACCTCACCATCAGTTCTAATTGGTTCAACAGTTAACTCAGTAATCAAAGACTTTAATTCATTAGAATCAGCTTTATTAATTAACTCTTGAATATTTAACTCACTTTGCTGATCAATTAAAACTCGTAATTGGTTATAAAGTGGAAATGAAAAGGCGGCCGCCTCTAGATCGACCCAGCTAGGTGCTAACTCTGGCATTTGTAATTTAACCTTAAGCACCTCTCGCTCCAGCACTAAAATCGGATCAGTTAAATTCATTTTTGCTGGTAGTTGACTCTGAGTTGTACCTCCAGATTTTTTAACGGCAGAAGAAACTACATCAACCTCCATACCTAACCAGCCAGCAAGTAGTCGAACATACTCAGGCCTTAAAGAGGCATCCCGAATCTTTCCAATTAAGGGAGCCACTTGATTTAAGGCACTTACTCTTCCTTCCGCGGATTTAATATCATAATTTGCGATTACAGATTTAATTGCAAACTCAAACAATGGAATCCGCCTGGCAATTAAATTTCTTACCGCATCATCGCCATGAGCCTGCCTTAATTCACATGGATCCATGCCATTTGGCTCAACTGCTACAAAAGTTTGTGCAACAAACTTTTGATCATCTTCAAATGCTCTTAGTGCTGCTTTTTGACCTGCAGCATCACCATCAAAGGTGAAGATCACCTCTCCTCTAAAAGCATCTGCATCCATAAGCAATCTTCGAATAATCCGAATGTGTTCATCACCAAAAGCTGTTCCACAGGTAGCAACTGCAGTGGTTACTCCAGCTAGGTGCGCTGCCATTACATCGGTATAGCCTTCAACAATTACTACTTGACGATTTTTTGATATCTCTTTTTTAGCCATATCTAAGCCATATAAAATTTGATTCTTCTTATAGATAGGTGTCTCAGGGGAGTTTAGGTACTTAGGGCCTTGATCAATATCATCGGCTGCTAATTTTCTAGCACCAAAACCAACTACATCTCCTGAAATATCCCTTACTGGCCAAATCAATCTATTTCGATATCGATCAATTGGACCTTTACTTCCCTCCTTAATTAATCCAGCCAAAGTTAACTCTTCATCGGTAAAGCCTTGACCCTTTAATTGCTTATAAAGTCCATCCCACTCATCTGGTGCGTATCCGATATTAAAATTTTTAGCAGCTTCGCGATCAAAACCCCGTTTAGTTAAAAAATCTCTGCCATGTTGGGCAGCTGGTAATTGAATTTGCTCCTGATAAAAAATAGCAGCCGCGGTATTGGCTGCCACTAATCTAGACCTATTAATTACTGGACCAGAGCTACTACTTGAGGTTTCATACTTAAGTGTGTAACCAATTCGATCAGCTAAGCGCTCTACAGTTTCCATAAAGGTTAGATGCTCTAACTTCATAATAAATGCAATTACATCTCCACCAACTTGGCAACCAAAACAGTGAAAAAAACCCTTACTTGGGGTTACATGAAAAGATGGTGATTTTTCATCATGAAATGGGCATAGACCTTTTTTCTGACCACCACCAGCATTTTTAAGTTGAACATAATCAGCAACTACATCATCAATCGGAGAGTGGTCGCGAACATATGCAACATCCTCATCCTTTATGCGCCCGGCCATATTCCTATCCTAGTTTGCTGATGCGACCTTTGAATTACCTACTTGTTAATTTGGAGCCACCAAGCGGTCATGAAGCGCCTTGGCACCAGGATCAGTCAAAGAAGCGACTTGATCTATTACTACCCGAAGTCGCATCTGATCGGTATGTGCATTTTGCCAATCCTGCAAAAAGAAACTCTCAAGTGTATTTGGAGCTTTTTCTAATATTACCTCTACTAATTCAGTTAATAATTTTTGTTGCTCTGCATATCTAATCTGAGAAGATTCAGCCCCAATTACATAATGGCCAGCAATTGACTTAAGTAAGGCAACTTCTACTCGCTGAGCTCTTGGCACTATCAAATTTGCCTTATATCTAGTTAGATCACCATCGCCATACTTTTCCTGTGTTGCAACCTCAACTGATTGAGCA
>CAYFKM010000061.1:0-5982 GCA_964344025.1 uncultured Candidatus Nanopelagicus sp.
CTATAGTATTAGAGTCTAATGAGCACAGTTTTATGGCAACCCACTCCTGATGAAATTAATAAAACATCAGTTTTTAAACTTATAAAGTCGCTGAACCTAAAGGATTTTTCCTCACTTCATAAATGGAGCATTGAACATGTTGATCAATTTTGGGATGAGGTGTGGCAAGCGACCAATATTTTAGGGAATAAGGGTGAGATTATTTATCAAGAGGGTGCTGAGTTTTTTGAGGCTAAATTTTTTCCAGATTCTTGGTTGAATGTGGGTGAGAATCTTTTGACTAATGAGTTAACTAATCAGATAGCAATATCTGCCATTGCTGAAGATGGCAGCCTGGTTGAAATATCTTGGGATAAATTGCGAAGTGAGGTAAAAGCAGTTGCCAATGCCATGTTAAATGATGGGATTTCGCCAAAAGATCGAGTTGTTGCTTGGACTCCAAATCTTGCTCAAACCATTATTTTTACTCTAGCTGCGCTCTCAATTGGCGCAGTAGTAAGCACTGCCTCCTCAGATTTTGCAGCTGAAGCAGTTATTGATCGATTTAGCCAAATTGAACCAGCTTTACTACTAGCGGCAACTACTTATACCTATAACGGAAAAAAATTTGACCTTACTCAAAATCTTAAAAGCATTGCAGATGCCCTACCTAGCTTAAAACGAGTTATTGTCATTGATGAAAATGCAGGCAATTTTAATTTTACTAATTGGCAGGATTGGAAGTCTGAGTTTGCAAATAGTAAATTTGAGTTTCCAAAGTTTAGATTTGATCATCCAGGATTTATATTATTTTCAAGTGGTACAACTGGTAAGCCAAAGTGCATTATTCATAGCGCAGCAGGTGTATTACTAAAACTAAAGGCTGAGCAGTTATATAACCTTGATTTAAGTAGTAAAGATAAGATCTTTTTTTATACCACTACCGGTTGGATGATGTGGAATTGGCTGCTTTACTGCTTAGCAAGCAAGGCCAATATTGTGCTTTATTCAGGTAGCCCAATCTTTCCAAAGGTTGATCGATTACTAGAGATCGCCGAGTTGCAACAATGTACCCAGCTAGGAGTTTCGGCAAAGTACATTGACCTTCTTAATAAGGCTGGCATTAATACGCAGGGTAAATACCCGCTTGCGAAATTAAAAATGTTGCTCTCAACGGGCTCTGTGTTAGCTCCACAATCCTTTGAATATGTATACCAAAATATAAAAGCTAACCTTCATCTAGCTTCAATCTCTGGTGGCACAGATATCTGTGGCTGTTTTGTTTCTGCAGTCCCAGTATTGCCAGTTTACGCAGGTGAGATTCAAGGTGCTTGCCTGGGAATGGCGGTTGAGATCTTTGATGACTCGGCAAATCCAGCAGCAATTGATGAAAAGGGAGAGTTAGTTTGCACAAAGCCATTTCCATCTATGCCCCTTGGATTTTGGAATGATAGCGATAATAAAATTTATAAAAAATCTTACTTTTCAAAGTTTGAAAATATCTGGACCCATGGTGATTTTGCAGCTAAAAGTAGTAGGGATGGCTTTGTAATCTTTGGGCGAAGTGATGCCACCTTAAACTCTAGTGGAGTAAGAATTGGAACAGCTGAAATTTATCGGGTAGTAGATCAGATTCCAGAGGTATTAGAGTCATTAGCGGTAGCTAAGGAGATTGAAAGCGATACCAAAGTAATACTCTTTGTAGTTCTACAACCGCAACTTAAGTTGAACGAAGAGTTAATCAGTAAAATCAAAGGCGAACTTAAAACCAAAGCAAGTCCAAGACATGTGCCAGATCTAATAATTCAAGCCCCGCAACTGCCCAGAACTAAAAGCAATAAATTAGTGGAGTTAGCGGTTGCTGACAGTATTAATGGCAAGAGTGTAAGAAATAAGGATGCCCTGGCTAATCCAGAGGCGTTAGATTGGTTTACGCAGCTAGATTTTGCAGATCTGAAATAAAACGCCAATTACCGAAATCTATAATTCATGGTACTTTAATTACTACCTGCCTGCTATGAGAGGTTTTTGATGAGCACACCGTTGTATTTAATTGCCACAATTTATCCCGAAAAAGAGCATATTGAGTTCTTAAAGAAAGAGTTTGCTCACTTAGTAGTAGAGGCTTACAAAGAGTCAGGTTGTGAGATGTATGACCTAGTTGCTCAAGAGGGTTCAGATACCTGGATAATGATGGAGAAGTGGTCAAGCAAAGCTCAATGGGATGATCACATGTTAACTGCGCATGTTAAACATATAAATAGTATTGATAAAAAGTACTTTCGTAAGCCAACTGAGCTCACATTTCTAAATCCAGTTCCAACAAAATAATAAGTTATCTAAGTGATAAGTAAAATTAATGAGTGACAAATTAGTTGCAGGCATTGACTCCTCAACCCAATCGGTAAAGGTGGTCATAAAAAATGCCCAAAGTGGTGAGTTAGTTAGAGAGGGAAAAGCCGCTCATCCAGATGGCACCGAGGTTGATCCCACTCATTGGATGAGTGCACTTGATAAGGCAATTTCTGCCGCTGGCGGTTTCTCCGATGTTGCCGCAATCTCAGTAGCTGGACAACAACATGGCTTTGTCTCACTAGATAGTGATGGTGAGGTAATTCGCCCTGCCCTACTTTGGAATGATTTGCGGTCAGCAAAGTGCGCAGCTGATTTAAATAGCGAGTTTGGTGGTGATGGAAAAACTGCCGAAGCAATTGGATCAATTTTGGTCGCTTCTTTTACTATTTCCAAAGTCAGATGGCTGGCTGAGAGTGAGCCGGAGAATGCTAAAAGATTAGCTGCTATCGCTCTTCCCCATGATTGGATCTCTTGGCAATTACAAGGTGGTAGAGATTTTGAAAAACTATTTACCGATCGAAGTGATGCCTCTGGAACTGGTTACTTTTCACCGGTTTCAAACCAGTATCGAAGAGATCTACTAGCAGTAGCGCTAAAAGATGATCGCAATATTCAACTACCTAAGATTGCAAAATATGATCAATTTGCTGGAACTACACAGGATGGAATTCCAATTGCAGCAGGAGCTGGGGATAATGCGGCTGCAGGATTTGGTCTAGGAGCAAAAAGTGGAGATTTAATTATCTCACTTGGCACAAGCGGCACTGCATTTTTTGTCTCAGATTTTCCTAGTGCTGATCCAACTGGAGCAGTGGCTGGCTTTGCCGATTTAACTGGTAGATACCTACCACTAGTTTGCACACTAAATGCAGCAAGGGTTTTAGATGCAGTTGCAAAACTACTTGGAAAATCCCATGATGAGATTGGAAATTTAGCTCTAACTGCAAAGCCTGGTGCTCAAGGATTGACCATCCTGCCCTACTTTGAGGGCGAGCGAACACCAAATCGTCCTAATGCTAAAGGTTTATTTGCTGGAATAACTAATAGCAATTTAACCCCTGCAAATATTGCTAGAGCTGCAATTGAAGCAATTATTTGCGGATTGGTAGATTCAATAACCGCATTACAAAGTTCAGGTGCCAAAATTGAACGAGTAATGATTATTGGTGGCGCTGCAAAAAATCCTGGTGTTGGTCCAATTTCATCTGCCATATTAGGTCGACCAGTTACTACATTTACGCCAAGAGAGTTTGTTGCAGATGGTGCTGCACGTCAGGCTGCCTGGGCATTAACTGGTCAATTACCCAACTGGCAAAACCCAGATGTAATCGAATTTAATGAGGCAGCGGCAACATTTGTTCTAGATCAACATCGAGAATTAAAGGATAAATCTCCAGTTATTGATGAAATCCCATTTAAAACCAAGAATTAACTTTTTTCCTTAATCCAAAGCTTGAAGGTGTGAGTCTGCCCTGGTGAAAGCTCTATCAAATCCTGTAATGAGTTAAAAGCATCAGGTGGGCAGCTCATCGGCTCCACCGCCAGGGCATTTCTGGAGTCTGCTCCGCCACTTCGATCAGCGGTATGAATTTGTATCCATTTTGCCTCAGGATCAAATCCCATAACTACTCCCCGACCCATACTATCCACCAATTCAATTTGAGGATCTAGCCCAGTTTGGTACTTAAAGGCATGATCGATAAATAATTCACCAATCTTCTTTGAATTTCTGAAATCAAAATCATTTTCACTGCAAGAAACCACCTTAGTGGGCAGTAATCTCTGTGAGTCAACCTGCAAAAAATGATCTGCTGGAATTGTTAGCCATAAATTATTGTTCTTGTCATTTGCTCCAGCCACTAAGTAGGTATGAATTGAGACTCCGTAAGGAGCTGCAGAATCTCCAATATTGATCGCTGAAATTTCAATATAGAGGCATTGGTTTTGAAATTTATAAATTACTGAAAGATCTAACTTGCCAGGATAGATTTCAGGTGAATCTAATAGGCAATTTAGCTGGATTAAATCATTATCTTTTTTAGTTATCTGCCAATCCCGATACGCCACCAAACCATGAAGAGCATTTGAACGAGTGGATTCATTAATTGGTAGTTGGAAGGTTTTTTGTTGATAGCTGTATTTGCCATCACGGATTCGATTAGGCCAAGGTGCCAAAATACTTCCTGGATATAAATTGGAAGCGGTATCTGGTTCAATCAGATGAAAATCTCGATTTGTTAAGCCAATGAGTGAGCTTCCAATTGTGTTTATTTTGGCGATAAATTCACCCTGCTTTATAAGTTCAATCGACACCGAAGCCGCCTACTTCCTAAATCAACTAATCTGATCTAATCCTTAAACTCAAAGTTTAGAGTTTGCCCAAATTTATGGGAATCTCACCATTTGGAGCCGGTGCTACTTGCCAGTATTGAATGTTACTTGATTGTTATCTCAAAATATAGAAAAAACTTGATACTGACTGGGAATGCGATAAGAATTCGAGCACTAATTGTCGTTAGTTATGGCAATTTAGTTTCAACCTAGGAATGGGAGATAAATGTTAAATATTCGCAACCGCCGAAACTTAGTTTTGGCAAGCGTAATCTCCAGCTTGGCACTTGTACTTTCTGCTTGCTCATCCAGCTCTGATTCTGGATCTGCAAGTGGCGATGATGCATGGTTTGCCAGCGCTGCAGAGAAATTAGAGTGTAAAGGTAAGACCATCAAAGGTGTTACCGAAAATACTCCTCCAGGACAGTATGTAAAGAGCGACATTATTCCGGCTTTTGAAGCTGCAACCGGAATGAAGGTTGATCTAGAAACTACTTCTTGGGATGAAATGTATAGCAAGGCTATAAATGACATGGAAGCAAAGACTGGCATTTATGACTTTGTATACATTGAGCAAGACATTATTTATCAGTACCTAAAGAACAACTATCTAGCAAACATCAGCAAGACAATTGCTGATAATGCAGATCTACAAGCTCCATCATTTGATTTCGCCAAGTTCACCTCATTCATTGATAACTTCAAGGATGCAAATGGTGATGTATTTGGTGTGCCAATGGAGGCCTTCGTAAAGGTGTATCTATATCGCACAGATCTATTTAATGATCCAGCAATTAAGGATGCATTCAAAGCTAAGTACAAGAGAGATCTTGTACCTGCTGTAAATTACAAGGAGTACAAGGAGATTGCTGACTTCTTTACCGAGTACGGTAAGGGCAAAGATCTATGGGGAAGCACAGTTCAAGCTGTAACTGGTCACCCAGCCTCCTTCTATGAGTTGTTTGAATCAATTCTTCCAACAAATGGTGTTTACAACTGGGGTATCAACAATGGAAAAGCTACCTCAGCAAATGGTGGATCAATGGATAGTAAAGCTGCCAAGGATGCATTTGCATTCTGGGTTGGTCTGTTGAAGGACGCACCACCAGAGGCTAAGCAATCAACCTGGACTGAGGTCGGCACAACATTTGCTGCTGGCCGCGCTGCTCAAGGTTGGGTATACGGTGAAAACGTAGCTTGGATTGCAACCGATGCATCTAAGTCAAAGGTTGTAGGAAAAGTTGGTGTAGCACTTCCTCCACTAGGAAACCCACAAGTACTTGAAGATTCTAAGTCAGGTAAGGGTTACCTTGGATA
>CAYFKM010000062.1:0-5809 GCA_964344025.1 uncultured Candidatus Nanopelagicus sp.
ACTATTAATTCATTTGAATCATCAACACTTGCACCATTAAGTGCAATTATTATGTCTCCTTTTCTAAGACCAGCTTTATCAGCAGGACCACCAGGTGTAATTCCGGTCGGTTCATTTGAAATCAACGCGCCTACGCCATTAAATTGGGTATCAACTGAAATACCCATAATTGGGTAAGTTGCAGATCCAGTATTTATTAACTGCTCTGCAGTTTTCTTTGCTTGATTTATTGGAATTGCAAAGCCCAATCCAATAGAGCCAGCTTGTGAACCGGCACCTAGAGTTGCGATAGCAGAATTGACTCCAATTACCGCACCAGTTGAATCTACTAATGGTCCCCCTGAGTTGCCAGGATTAATAGCGGCATCAGTCTGAAGGGCATTTATGAATGAAGATTCACCAAAACCATTTCCAGTAGTTACAGGACGATTCTTAGAGCTAATAATCCCAGCTGTTACAGTTCCTGACAGCCCAAGTGGTGATCCAATTGCTATTACAGCATCTCCAACCATAACTTGATCGCTATTTCCAAGTTGTAAAGTGGGAGCTGCTTGAACATCTATTTTAAGTACTGCCAAGTCATAGGAGTTATCGCGACCAATTAATTTCGCAGGATATTTTTTGCCATCTGAAGTTTCAACAGTAATTCTTCCACTACTGGCGGCAGATTCAACAACATGGTTATTTGTCAGAATAAAACCATCACTGTCTAAAAAAAATCCTGAACCTGTGCCAGATCCACTACCGCCTTTAACCGCAATTGAAACTACAGCTGGGATCAATCTTGCCGCAAGTGCAGCGATCGAACCCGGTGCTCGCTCAACAATATTTTCAGTTTGAACCAGATTTGCGCCCAAGTTTTGAGTGGTAGATCTGCCCAAAGTTGCACCTATTGCTCCAGCAATTAAAGCAACTACAATCACCAATATAATCAGCGAAGAATTGTTTCGTTTCTGGATATAAATTCTTGATTTGTTTTCAACTGCAGGTTGCCACCAAGGGGTATTTAATGGTCGCTTCATCTAAACAAGTTTATTGGCAACCAATACTCCTGCGCCAACTGGGATTACTGCTGCCGACCATCTTTCATCCTCTTTAATGAGTTTAATTGCATCTCTTCGGGCGATGCTCTCAGGATCACGTTGAGATGGATCGGCCACCTTGCCATTGCTGAGAATTTGGTCAATTACGAGCACACCTCCTGGTTTAAGCAATCGATAAGATTCTTGAACCATTTCAAATAAATCTAAAGCTGGTCTAATAACTACAACTTCATAGGAAGTATCTGCAAGTTTGCCAATAACCTCAATTAATTTTCCCGTAATTATTCGATACCTTGTAGAAGGTATTCCAGCATCTTCAAATATTGTGCGCGCAATTCTTGAATGTTCACGTTCGGAATCAATGGTAGTCAGTACTCCATCATGGGCTATCCCTTGAAAAATCCATAACCCACCAACACCAGAACCAGTACCAATTTCAACGACAGATTTTGAGTTCAAAAGTTTTGTTAGAAACTTTATGTAGTTTCCAACGGCAGGTGTTGGGTCTGAAGTTCCAACCTCCTCACCATTTCGCCTTGCTAATTGCATAAAGTAATCCTCGTGAGCAAAGGTTTCGGAGTAAGCGCTCATATCACCTCTAGGCTGATTAATTTGGTTCAAAATGTAGCCAACCATTCAACTAATAAGCGAGCGCCAAATCCAGTTCCACCTTTAATGTTTTCCCCAGCATCTACCTCAGATCTAGCTGGACCAGCAATATCTAAATGCACCCAGTTTCTTTTGCCAGCAAATTTCTCTAAAAATAGTGCAGCCGTAATTGAGCCTGCAGAAAAATCAAACTTATCTGCCAGGTGATTGAAATCTGCAATTTCACTCTCTAGTGCGATTGAGTAATCATCAACTAATGGCATATGCCAAACTTTCTCACCAATTTTTTCGCCCACCTCTGCAAACTTATCAGCCAATGATTTATTTCTGGTGTACATAGCAGCATACTGACGACCTAAGCCTAGAGTTGCCGAACCAGTTAAGGTTGCAATATCTACTAAGTAATCTGGATCTAATTTTAAATCTGCATAGGACAACCCATCGGCTAACACCAACCTACCTTCAGCATCAGTATTTATAACCTCAACTGTGGTTCCACCATAGTGTTTAATTACATCAGAGGGACGTTGTGCGGTAGCAGATAATGAATTTTCAGCCGCCATAAGCAAAGTTGTAACTCTTACTTTTGGTTTAATTCGAGAGACTGCAATTGTTGCGGAAAGTGCTGCAGCTGCACCCGCCATATCACTTTTCATTCCTACCATACTTTCATATGGTCGCTTCAGTGATACGCCACCAGTATCGAAAGTAATTCCTTTACCGATTAAAACAACATGTGGCCAGCTAGTTGAACCTTTTGGAGCATATGTAATCTCAATTAATCTAGGTCCAGGATCTGGAGAGGAATTACCAACTGCATTCAAGCCACCAAATTGATTAATTGATTTGCCAGATTTTATTGAAATGCTAAGTGAGGAATTCTTAGCCTCTGACACCATACTCTCAGCTTTTTTTGCTAACCAATGAGGATTTTTGAAATTAGCAGGTGTATGGATTAAATCTCGTGCTTGCCAGACAGCAGTTGCCAAAATATTTGCTCGTTCGACTTGGTCAAAGAAATTTCCTACGGTATAAAAGGTTGGTTTCTTAACTTTATGATCAGTTTTAAGTGAGTATTGATAATTGGATAGTTGAAGGGCGATCAGGCTAATAGTCACTAAATTTATATCCGAGGTCAATAAAGTAAGTAAAGCTGAATTGGTATTTTTAACTTTTCTTCCTACGGCAGTAGATGCTTTTCTAATATCTTCATTGCTCTCAGCACCGACTCCAACTAAGTAAATCCTATTCAGGTTATCTTTGATTATTGGTAATTCAATTACTTCACCTGCTTTGCCGGTAAAGTCAGGCCATTTTTTGAGCTCAAGGTTAAAATCAAGTTCTACGAATTTACTAAATATCTTAAGTGCTTTTGATTCCTTTACCTGCAACTCTTCCTGAGCTAATACTGGAATAGCAACTGCATTAAAGAGTAAGAAGTCTAATTCGCTATCACTTATATTGGTAAGTTTCGGATACAAGTTAGGAAATTTAGGATTCATTATCCTTTTGAGATATAAGCTAGTTATTACTTTTTAACTAAGGCAACTGCAGCTTGTAATACATTTCCTAAATTTGTTGCCTCTTCTAAATTTAACTCGACTACCAATCTACCGCCACCCTCTAATGGGATTCGCATAACCATTGAGCGAGCCTCTTTTGTAACCTCCATTGGGCCGTCACCAGTTCTTGGTTTCATTGCCGCCATGTGATTCTCCCCTACAAAACTCAACTAACCTGACTAGAGGTGTAATTATCCCTGATAAGCCCAGATGTGGGAAATCCTATAAATCCCCTTTAGAAATCATTCTAATTAAGCGCGATTTACCACTTGCTATAACAGAAATTACTGCTCTTTCGGGCACACCAAGTTTACTTGCTATTTCGCTTGTACTAACCGAATTCACTAAATGTAATCTCAGAATTAGACGTTCTTCCTCCGGCAACGTGGAGATAAGCTCCGCAATACTCTTATCGCCGCTATCTGAATTCATGGAACAAGGTTACTGGTAAGCAGAGGGACTTTTAGGATTAGCGACTTAATTGCCTTGCAAATCTGCGTAGCGATACCCATACACCTAGTAATAACAATGGCTTCATTATCAGCAAAAATACAGGGTGGGCAACTAAATCTTCTTGCCAATTAAATGAGGTTCCATTTTTAATTTCTTTAAGTTCAAATTTTCCGCTCCCACGAATTACTCGACCAATATGGACTACTTCACAAAGCGTTGGAGGTTGAAATTTAGTAATCTCCATAGTATCTAAAAATCCAAGTTTGATTTTTGGATATAAATTTGGAAATACTCCAGTAAAGGCAAAAATTAATACACCTTTACCATTCTTTACTGTTTGATCTTGATCTAATTCAGACCAAACTTTAGTCTGTAGCATCCAATCACCCTGGCTGCGCCAATCCACTAGTGACCTCCACACTGTTTTGATTGGTTTATTTATTTTAATTGTTAATTCTAAGTGAGAAAGTTTATTCATTTTTTTATAGCCTCAATTGTTGATGGTATATCTGAACACCATGCAACTAACTCTGCTTGTCCCGTCTTCATGAAATTATGTTTAGCTAGATGATCTAAGGCGCTACGAAGTGGTTCATAAACGCCATATGGATCACAAATTGCAATTGGCTTTTGGTGAAATTTTAAATAACTACCTACCCAGATTTCGAAAAACTCCTCGAGGGTCCCAATTCCTCCTGGAAGGGCTATAAAAGCATCTGCTAGATCCTCGATCTTTGCCTTTCGATCACGCATATTTTTTACAACATGCATTTGCGTAGCATCTTTATCTTCAAACTCTAACTTGATTAATGGTTCTGGAATTACTCCAATTGTTGTAGCACCAACAGATCTTGCTCCTTTTGCAACCTCACCCATCATGGAGGCTCGACCACCACCCCAAACTAGTTCCCACCCTTGTTCACCAATTGCCTTTCCTATTTCAAAAGCTAAATCAAGTGATGTTGTTGGAATATCTGGTGCAGATGAGCAGAAAACAGATACGCGCATGAAATTAGTCTATTACCTAAGCGACATTTTGATACCTTTGCCTAATGGGCAATAATCAAAATTCCGCTTATGGCTTTGGAGTTGCAACAAATAACAGTTCGGGGCAAACTCTTGATTGCACTTTCTACTCTTTAGGAATTGGCGAGCCTGCAAATAGCCAACCAGAAAAAGAAATTAAAGCCCAACTCGGAGATGATGATATTCGAGGAGTTAAAAAAGTTTTGGTTGAATTGAAAATCAATCTTCAAGACAAACCTAAGGATGCAAAAGATGTTTATCTCAGGCTGCACTTGCTCTCACACCGGATTGTTAAACCAAATGAACTTAATTTAGAAGGTATTTTTAGCCTGCTTTCAAATGTAGTTTGGACATCAGCTGGGCCTTGTGATGTTGAAAATTTTGCTACGGTTCGTTTAAAGTTACAAAATAAATTCAATAATTTAGTAGTTTATTCAGTAGATAAATTTCCGAGAATGATTGATTACGTAATCCCAGAGGGTGTAAGAATTGCAGATGGAGATCGGGTTCGCCTAGGAGCGTATTTATCATCAGGCACAACAGTTATGCATGAGGGATTTGTAAATTTCAATGCGGGCACTCTTGGTAAGTCAATGGTAGAAGGAAGAATTAGCGCCGGAGTAGTTGTTGGTGATGGCAGTGACATCGGTGGTGGAGCTTCAATCATGGGGACATTAAGCGGTGGTGGTAAAGAGGTTATATCTATCGGAGAGCGAACATTGCTCGGAGCAAATTCTGGAATAGGAATAAGTCTTGGAGATGATTGTATTGTTGAAGCAGGTGTTTATATCACTGCCGGTTCAAAGATTTCATTGCCAGATGGATCCGTGGTCAAAGCTAAAGAATTAAATAAAGCAAATAACCTGCTGTTTAGAAGAAATTCTCAAACCGGTGTATTAGAAGCGTTACCCAAAACAGGCAGCTGGGGTGGACTAAACTCGGTCTTGCATTCTAATTAATTTTCAATAACTTTTTTGGTGAGGTAAGAAATCCAATCCCCCAAGAAAAATGCATTATAAATAATATATAAGGCATAAGTATTTTTTCAAATAATTTTTTACCGATTATTAAGCCTCCAAAAATTATTAAAGCTAAATAAATAAAAAATGGAGTGAT
>CAYFKM010000063.1:0-5774 GCA_964344025.1 uncultured Candidatus Nanopelagicus sp.
TGATAATTTTGTTAGTGCCGTAAATATTGCACGTTTGAAAACATCATCAGAGTAGATAACACCGCCAATATCAAAGGTAACTGCGCTAAGTTGCATTATCTCTTTTTTTGTTCAGCTAACATCTTGCGCCGTAATATCTCATCTGGCCTAAATGCAATCGCCTCGGCATCCTTTTTTGGAATAAAGTTAATGCCACCACTAGATAACGCACCCACTCTAACCTTGGCAGCTTTAACGGCAATCTGTGTAGTTGAGAGTGCTTCATTACTTACTGAACCAAAGGTGCAAAGCCCATGATTTCCCAAAATAATCTGACCAGGTGATCTTTCATACTTTTTTTGATACTTCAGTACGCCTTTATAAACACCTAAACCAAGTGTTAAACCTGGAGATTCATAAGGTAGAAATAATGGAACTGGTCCACAAACTACCGCCTCATCTGGAAAAACTGTTCCGCTGTAATGTTTGGCCGCATCCTTACTAGCAGCAAGTGCTACCACTGGGGTTGGGTGAGTGTGTAGTGACCAGGTGGCATCCATTAAAGCAAAGGCGACCACATGGACCATGGTTTCAATACTTGCCTTGCGCACCTTGCCATCTGCTGTGGTAGAGGATTTAAGAATTTGATCAAATGCTTGATCTAATTTTTTACTTACTCCCTGTTTATGGGCATCTACTAAAAGTTGGGAGCATTTAGCTAAATCCAAGTAGACCCAATCATCATCTGTGGCCGCTCCCATAACCACTCCACTTGCTTTTACTAAAAATCGATTCTTACCTGGCTCAACTACTGCAATATTTCCCTCAGCCACAATTGTTAAATCGGATTCAGGAGCGCCGGTGATCCGTGCCAGATTGGTTAATTGCGAAATTAATTCACTCACCGCATATCCTCCTGAGTTAGTACTTCATAACGAGTGCGAACCTGAGCAATTGTATTTGTATCCCTACCTTGGCTGGGTAGATATTGTTTTAAACCGAGATTGCTGTTTTGAATTAATGCTCTTGCTGAAATCGTATCTGTTAAATCAGCATGTCCACCGGTAGCAATCGCAGAGACCATCGCATTTCCAAGTGCAGTTGCCTCAACTGGACCGGCAATTACCTGCCGGCCTGAGATATCTGCGGTTAATTGGCAAAGATGTTCATTTTGAGAGCCACCACCAACAATATGAATAGCTGGCATAGGTAGATTGCTTAGTAATGCCAAGCTGTCACAGGTTTTGGCATATTGCAACGCTAAAGATGCAAAAACAGTCTGAGCAATCTCACCTGGTGTAGTTGGAATCTTTTGATTGGTATTTTTAGCAAATCTTTGAATTCTTTCAATCATCCCACCTGCGTGAATAAATAAAGATGCATCAACAAAAATAAGTGTGGCAAATGGATCTTCTACCTGCTTTGCCTGCTCAACTAATTGGGCATAAGTTAGCTCCACACCAGAATCTTTAAGATCTCTTCTTACCTCTTGAATTAACCAAAGCCCCATAATATTTCTAAGTAGGCGAATGCTTCGGTTGTATCCACCCTCATTGGTTAACCGCTCATTCATAGTGATCTCATTTACCACTGGTTGCTTAAGCTCAACTCCAAGTAATGACCAGGTGCCACTTGAGATATAAGCACTACCAGGTGAGATCAATGGGGTGGCAAAGACAGCAGATGCGGTGTCATGGCTAGTGGTGGCAATACATTTAATTGGTCCAATGCCAGTTTTATCTTGTATCTCTTTTTTTAACTCACCTCTAATAGTTCCTGGATCTTCAACCTTAGTAAAAATATTAAGCGGAATACCTAAATCTTTTGCCAGATTCTCAGCCCACCTATCATTTACTACATCATATAAACCAGAGGTTGAAGCAATTGTGTACTCAGTACCAATTACGCCAGTTAGTGCGTATAAAATTAGATCGGGCATAAACAATAAATACTTTGCCTGCGCAAACTCCTGCGGTGTTTGCTGCGCAATCGCTAATAATTGGTAGATGGAATTAACCTCAAGTAATTGGCAACCACTTTCAAAGTGCAATCGTTTTTTGCCAACTATGCTTTGCGCCTTCGCCAGCATGCCATCTGTACGATGATCACGATGGCTAACTGGTAATTCAATAATCTCACCATCTTTATCAATTAAGCCAAAATCTAATCCCCAGGTGTCTACCGCTAACGCTTCATATGGGCCACTGGCAGCAGCTTTACTTAATGCAGTGATGACCTCATCAATAATTTTGGGAAAATCCCAACATCTTCTATTTCGGGAATCAGTTTTTACCGGTGTTAAAAATCTATGTATTTCTTCAGTTGAGATCTGGTTATCAATACTTACCGCCATTAATCTGCCAGATTCAGCCCCCATATCTAGGGCTAGATATCGCTTCATAGCCTCACACTCTTCCGCAACCTACAGCCAATCGTCTACTTTGTAGCAGGTAGATACTTTTTAAAACGATAGTTAAGCGATATATGTATGTCCAAATCCTAAGATGGCACAGGTAACTGTTACTTTTTTGTTACTAACCCGCCGCCCCCATAACGCTTAATCTCTAGCGGTAGCGCTCTTGGGGCGATAGGGTCTGCAAGAGATTTTGGTGAGGTAGATTTTCGAACCGACTAGGACGGAGTCGTAAGTGGCTAAAAAGGGTGATCTGCTTTTAGAGATGAATAAGGTGCAAAAGCGATTTGGTGGCGCAGTCGCACTTCGTGGTACCGATCTAAAAATTAGAGCTGGTGAGATTCATGCCCTGCTTGGCGAAAATGGGGCTGGGAAATCTACCATGTTAAAAATTCTTGCTGGTGTCCACGTTAATGATGGCGGCACAATTAAATTAGGCAGCAAAGATTTTGTTACTGGCTCTCCGCAAGCCTCCATTGATCAAGGTATTGCAGTCATCTATCAAGAGCCATCATTATTTTTAGATCTTTCACTTGCTGAAAATGTTTTTATTGGTCGTCAACCTAAAAAAGGAAAGATAATTGATTGGAAGTTTGCCCAAGCTGAAGCCGCTAGATTATTTACTGAATTGGGTGTTGAGTTAGATCCCAAGCGATTAGCACGTGGTCTATCAATTGCAGATCAACAGGTTGTTGAGATTGCTAAGGCATTGTCGATGAATGCCAACATTATTTTAATGGATGAACCAACTGCGGCACTTTCTGCCTCAGAGGTTGAGCGCTTAATGACCGTTATGAAATCCTTAAAAGCTTCAAACAAAGCGGTGATTTTCGTTAGCCACAGATTAGATGAAGTATTTGCAATTTCAGATTACATAACAGTCATGCGTGATGGTGCAACTGTGAGTGAGGCAGATGTTAAGGATACAAATCTGCAAAAGGTTATTAAAGATATGGTTGGCCGTGAGTTAACTGAAATGTTTCCTAAGACTGAAAATAAGATTGGCTCAGTTGTCCTTGAGGTAAATGATTTAACAAACCCGGCTTACTTTAGAAATATCTCATTCAATGTTAAAAAAGGTGAGATTGTTGCCCTTGCTGGCTTAGTCGGAGCTGGCCGCTCTGAAGTCGCTAGGGCGATATTTGGTGTTGATAGATATGAATCTGGATCGGTCAAAATAAATGGCGAACCACTTCCAGCTGGCTCACCCGTTGAGGCGATGGAGCGAAAGATTGCACTAGTGCCAGAGGATAGACGTCAACAAGGTTTATTTATGATCGCTGGCGTTAATCGTAATATTTCTATGGAATCCTTTGCCCAATTAACCGATCGTGGGTTAATTAACTTTAAGCGGGAGCGAGAGTTAACCAACACTTGGCGAGAGAAGTTGAGCATTAAATTTAATAACCAAGCAGATCCAGTAGATCGCTTATCAGGTGGTAATCAACAAAAAACAGTTTTAGCAAAGTGGCTTGCTACTAATCCAGATCTACTAATAGTGGATGAACCAACCCGTGGAATCGATGTGGCAACCAAGGCAGAGGTTCACAGATTAGTTAATCAAGCAGCTAGTGAGGGTAAAGCGGTATTAATGATCTCATCTGAATTACCAGAGGTACTTGGTATGGCAGATCGGATAATTGTGATGCGAGAGGGTCGTCAAGTGGCAGAGTTTTCAAGAAAAGAGGCAACTCAAGAAAAGATCATTGCGGCTGCAACTACTGGAAAGAAGAGTGCTTAAATTATGAATCTATTAAATAAGTTAAAGCCATCTAGCCGTGAAGCCAGCTTGGGAATTATTTTATTATTTGCGATTGGTGTTACCGGGTTAATTAACCCAAGATTTTTAACTGGTGATGGCACAAGAGATCTACTTACTTCAACCTCGGTAGTTGCACTCTTAGCAATTGGAATTACGCCAGTAGTTGTCATGCGACATATTGATCTATCGATTGCCTCCACAGTGGGATTAACCGCATGGCTGATCGCTGATATGTGTGCAAAAAATCCAGATTTTACATGGGTGCAGTGTTTTATTGTTGGTCCAATAATTGGCACCTTAGTTGGAATAGTTAATGGCTTTTTAGTTGCTGGCTTAAGGTTGCCATCATTGGTGGTAACCCTCGGAACACTTTATATTGTTCGAGGTTTGGTTTATGTAATCTCAAACTCCGTTGATTACAACGCACAGGAGATGCCACCTAGTTTAATTGAAGATTTAGGCCAAAAAGTATTTTTTGGATTACTACCATTTACATTCTCATTAGTAATTATATTTATGATCATCATCGCTTTCTTTATGAAGTATGCAAAATCAGGACGGGATGCATATGCAATTGGAAGCAATCCACCTGCTGCAGATTTAGTAGGGTTAAAGGTTTTTCGTAGAACCTTTTTAGCATTTGTATTCTCTGGCGCGATGGCAGGATTAGCAGCTGTCTTTTATTTAATGCGTTTTGCTCAAGTAGATTCAACAGCATTTTATGGTCAAGAGTTGGCGGTAGTTGCAGCTTGTGTAATTGGGGGAGTATCGATATTTGGTGGAACAGGAACCGCAGTAGGTGCGGTAATTGGAGCGTTACTAGTTCAAACTATTCAAGGCGGATTAGCTGCCCTTGGTGTTGATGCTTTTTGGAAATCTGCAATTAATGGTTTACTCCTTATTATTGCAATCTATGCCGATCGAGTTTTGGCAGTTAGAAGTGAAAAACGACTCTTACAACAGCGAATTAGGGAGAGGATTTAATAATGGCTATTTTGCCTAAGGCATTACCAGTTCGCAAGAGTTGGGATACTGCAATATTAGTTTTGTTATTTGCAGTAATTGTGATGGCATCTTTAACGACTGAAGGATTTTTAACTGCGTTAAATTTCTCCTACATATTCTCAAATACCAGTGAAATTATGATTATCGCTTTTGCCATGTTATTCCTAATTATTTTAGGAGAGATTGATTTATCTGTAGCCTCGATCCTGGCATTAAGTAGCTCGATGCTGGGCTGGAGTTATGTTAGGGGAGCACCAATTTGGCTAGCAATCATAATTTGTCTAGTTGTTGGAACATTGTGTGGATTTATTAATGGCTTTTTAGTAACAAAACTTGGATTAGGTTCATTAGCGGTAACTATTGGTACTTTAGCGCTTTATCGTGGTATTGCTAATGGTATGTTAAATGAAAATACTGTAAATGAGTTCCCTGATTTTTGGACAAGCTTTGGTTTTGACACTTTTGGCACATCATTTATGCCAAAGACAATGCCAATGATTATTATCTTTGCAATAATTTTTGGTCTCTTACTACATAGAACACCATTTGGTAGAAGAACATTGGCAATTGGACAAAGCCCAGAGGCAGCACGATTTGCTGGCATCAATGTGGTTC
>CAYFKM010000064.1:0-5486 GCA_964344025.1 uncultured Candidatus Nanopelagicus sp.
GTATCTAATTTAAATAATTTTTACTCTAGCTCCAAAATACTGCAATAAATATATTGGCTACAGTAAGTAAGCTCATTAAAGCCCAAGCTTTATTTGAGAAGATAGCTTTTCTGTTACTTATGTATCCAAGGAGTAGGATTATGGAAATCACGGTAAATTTAACTGCGATCTTAATATGATCTAATACTTCAACTGTTGAGTCATTAGCATTCATCATCTGGTTTAGACCAACCATCACCAGACCAGCTAATAATGCTAGCCAAGCTGAGTGTAAAACGATTTTTTGTAACTGCTTAGGTTTATTTAGAATTTGAGCTAATAAGCCGCCTAATACTCCTGCCATTCCAATAAAGTGAAAAACTAAAAATAGATTGTAGGTAAATTGCATACCTAGATTTTACCTTGAGTAATTACAAATTCCCCCACACCCAGGGGAAGGTGTGGGGGAATTTGTAAGATGCTACTTACTTGATCTTTGCAATCTGGGACTTAGCTTTGTCATATAAAGGTCCAGTGATTTGGGCATAACCCTTTTCTGGAAACTTCTTTGGACATTGCTCAAGCAAATATGTGTGCCACTGTGCCACGATCTTTTGCTTTTCTGGATCCTTCTTGGCAGATTCTGGGTAAACCAATCCATATGAAGCTGTACCAATTGGATAAGCACCTGGGATCGCTTTCTTATAATCTGTGGTAACGCTGCCATTTGCTTCAATGGTTCCGCCACCTAAAAAGGCTGAGGTTCCTGCAGCCGTTGGAGCAATAAATTCGCCAGCTGCATTTTTAATGTTCGCAACTGCTAAACCATTGTCAGTTGCCCAACTAACCTCACCATAACCAATACCGCCAACCTTTCCTTTTACTCCAGCAGCAACTAAAGCTGAACCAGATTGTCCTTGGAAGTTGAAGAAGGTTGAGATGTTATTTGGTGTTGAGTTAGCAAAGGTTCCACTTGCAGTCTTTGGCCATAATCTCTCATTGCCACCGGCATTGGCACCCTTTAGGAACTTACCAAATTGCTCAGATGTTCCAGATGAATCTGTGCGATAGTAAACAGTAATTAATTGATTTGGTAGATCAATATTTACTACCTTCTCAGTAGTTTTATCAATTACCGGCTTACCTTTTTTATCTAGCAGGGGCACAGTCTTGGTTACATTCTTGCCACCGACCTTTGTTGTTACCTTCTTAGTTTTATAGGTAACGGTCTTAACTGTTCTCTCATTATCTGCCGCAATAAGTTTGTCATTCCAATTTGTAATATATCCGGAGAAAATTTGAGCAACTGTTGACTCACTTAGATAAATAGGCTCCTTTACAGTTGGCAGGTTATAAAAAATTGCAATTGGAGCTGCATAAACTGGTGCATACTCTAAGTGAGCTGGAAAACCAGATGTGTAAACGGCATCAGAGGCTGCAAAATCAACTAGGTTGTTAGCAAAATCTGTACGGCCCTTTCCTGAACCACCAGCTGTGTAATTAACGGTGTGGCCGGTATCTTTTGTAAACTCAACTTTACAAACATCGATTAGTGGCTGAGCGAATGTTGCACCGCTGCCATTAATCTGACCAGCAAATGCTGGTGATGAAGATATAACTAAACCTGATATGGCAATTACGGTAACTGCCACTTTTTGCTTTAACTTCATTTATCCCCCTTGAAGTAATTGGTAGCTGAAAACTACTTATTCAAGGCCAACTTAGGACTGCTATTTAGCAAACAATATGTGTAAGTTAAGTTAACAATTGGTTACTAGATTATCCAAATCTTCCTGAGACATAATCCTCTGTTCGCTTCTCCTTTGGATTGGTAAATATCTCAGAGGTTGATGAGCTCTCAATTAAGCGACCTGGCCCACCATCTGATAAGAAAAACCCGGTGTAATCAGAGACACGGGCTGCTTGTTGCATATTGTGAGTAACAATCACAATACTTATTGATGATGCTAGCTCTCGGATTGTCTCTTCAATACGAAGGGTTGATCCAGGATCTAACGCCGAACATGGCTCATCCATAAGAAGTACTTGCGGATTTACGGCAAGGGAGCGGGCAATACATAAGCGCTGCTGTTGACCACCTGATAAAGCTCCTCCGTACTCATCTAATCGATCCTTAACCTCATCCCAAAGTCCAGCCCGTCTTAAGCAGCTTTCCAATAATTCATCAGCATTTTCAATCTTAAGTTGGGCAAGCCTTAATCCTGATAAGACATTTTCCTTAATGGTCATGGATGGGAATGGATTTGGCTTTTGAAAAACCATTCCAACCTTTAATCTAATTTTTGTAACATCAACACCTGGGTCATAAACATCTTTACCATCTAAAATAACTTGGCCTGCAAGGGCAGCAGTTGGAATAAACTCATGCATCCGATTTAGGATTCGAATAAATGTTGATTTTCCACATCCAGATGGTCCAATAAGGGCAGTAACTGTGCCAGAGAAGAAATCCATCGAAATATCCTCTAATACATGCTTTTTACCAAACCAAGCATGGATTCCTTTAGCCTCAAGACCGGTGGAGCCAATAATTGGTTTTCCTACCTTTGCACTTCTAGCAGCTGCCACATCGGATAAGGAGTGAGTTGCAACTGTGCGCTCTCCTGGAGTGGTAGTTTTATTAGCACTACCCTGCTTTCCGGTTATCTGACTCATCTCTTCCTTTCGATTATTTGGCGTATTAGACAAATTTTCATCCATCATTTTCTTCTACTTCCCTTAGCTGCACCGAAGTATCTAGCCAATGCAAAAAATACAAATACGATTACCATTAATACAAAGACGCCTTGCCAGGCTCTACTTATTGCATTTTCACTGCCAATTAATAGGTTTTTCCAAACAAAGTATGGAAAAGCTGACATATTTCCAGATGTCGGATTTAAATTAATTGCATCTGCGCCACCAATAGTTAATAGCAATGGAGCAGTCTCACCCACAACTCGAGCAATACCCAAAATAACAGCGGTTATTAATCCACTTTTCGCAGCTGGAATTACTACCATAGCAACGGTTCGCCATTGAGTAGCACCGAGTGCTAATCCAGCTTCGCGAAGATCACTTGGTATAAGTTTTAAGACCTCCTCTGAAGTTCTAGCAACTGTTGGGATCATTAACACTGTTAAGGCAAATGCTCCAGCTATGCCGCTATATGCATTTCCTAGCTGAATCATCCAAACTGCAAAGATAAACAATCCAGCCACAATTGATGGCACACCACTCATTGCTTGGACAAAAAATCTAACCAATCCAGCAAATCGACCTTTAACCTCAACAATGTAAAGGGCAGTTAATATGCCAATTGGAGTTGATAATATGGTTGCAAAGGTAACAATGTAAGCAGTTCCGATGACAGCATGTAGCAATCCACCTTCAGTAAGTGGTGACTCAGAGGCGGTTTGTGACATATCTTGGGTAAACATCGCCCCAAGTGATAGCTGAGTTGCTCCTAGCCGAATTATTTCATATAAAACAGATGACAGTGCAATGATCACAAAAGAAGCTGCTATATAAACTAGCACTGTTGTTGAGGCATTGATTGCCGCTTTTCTATCCTTCTTCAATCCACTTATCGTTGTGGAAGTAATGATTGACATCAAAATTAATATTAATGCAAAACCTAATTTACCTTTTAAGGGTGAAAGCCCGACTATGACAAGTGTACTTATTACGGTAAACAAAACCCCTAGCAGATCGGTAATTAGATCCTTTGGTGTGAGCTTCCATGGATGCTCTGGTTTTACGACAACTGCGCCTTGACTCATTACTACTCCCTCGCAGTCTTATTAATAATGAAGTTAGCAAGGAAGTTAACAGCCAGTGTGAGCAAGAAGAGTACAAAACCTGCTGCCATTAAAGCTTGTAGCTCAACTTGATCAGCCTCACCAAATTTATTTACAATCATCGAGGCTACATTTCCACCTGCACTAAGCAAAATCTCAATTCTTATGTCATAAACTAAATTGAGAACGGTATAAACCGCAACTGTTTCACCTAATGCGCGACCCAATCCCAACATGGCTCCGCCAATAACTCCACCTCTACCATATGGAAAAACTACAGCCTTAATCATTGACCACTTAGTTGCACCCAATGCATATGCTGCTTGAATTCGCTCAAGTGGTGTTTGCGCAAATACCTCTCTAGCCACAGAGGTAACTATTGGAATAATCATGATTGCCAGCACTATGCCAGCAATAAATGGTGACCTAGTAAATACCGGTGCTGGCATATCAAAGATCGGAATAAAACCTAAATACTTATGAATTAATTTAGCCCAATACTCAGCATGTGGCATTAAAACAAAGTAGCCCCAAAGTCCAAATACAATTGATGGAATTGCAGCCATTACATCGACTACAACTACCATTGGTTTTTTAATCCACTCCGGAGCGTAATAAGATAAAAAGAGAGCGGTACCAACTGCAACTGGTACACCCATAATCATTGCCAAAATTCCTGTGACTAAAGTTCCATACAACATGGCACCAATTCCATAAGAGGCAGCTTGTCCCTCCTCTGGAATTGCATCCACCCAATCAAAACCAGTTAAGAAAGCTAATCCAGCTTCACGCATTGCAGAAAATCCGTTATAAACTAAAAAGAATCCAATTAGACCTAGAAGTATTAATGAAAATAATCCACCTGAGGTAACAATTGCTCTAAAAACCTTGTCGGTGAAGCGGGGTTCGGTAGTGATTACTCTGGGATTGGGCGTGGTTTTTACCTCAGGAGTAATCACAGACATGGCTGCATACTGCTATTGAAGCTCTTAATTTGTGGAGATAGCGGGTAAAACTAAGGTGAACTAAAGGTGAACTATTTTTGCCCCTACACCCCATAGGCTTGGCCAATATGAGCCAAGAGCTACCGCACCTAATCTGGGTCGATTGTGAGATGACCGGACTAGATATCAACCTGGATGCCTTAGTTGAGATTGCTGTTTTGGTAACCGATGCCCAACTTAATGTATTGGGTGAGGGTGTTGACCTTGTGATTAAGTGTGATGCCGAAAAGTTGGCGAATATGGCTGATGTTGTAAAGGAGATGCATACAAAATCAGGTTTGATCTCTGAAATTCCAAATGGCACAACTTTAGAAAAAGCAGATGAGGCAATCATCGCCTATTTAAAGAGGTATGCCCCAACCGCTGGTAAATCTCCCCTTGCTGGAAACTCAGTTTACGTAGATCGAGCATTTATTGCTCGTGATCTACCCCAATTAAATGCCTACCTGCATTATCGAACTATTGATGTTTCAACCATAAAAGAGTTAGCCAGAAGGTGGCACCCAAAAACCTACTTTGCCGCCCCCACTAAAGAGGGAAACCATCGAGCACTTGGCGATATTAGGGATTCAATTGCAGAGCTTGATTACTATCGAAGTGCAATATTTCTGCCCTAAGTAAGCAGTAAATAGGTAGGCGAAAAGTCAGTAGTTGTTCCTTGCCGTATCATTAGCCACGTAATAAACATGGTGGGCGTAGCTCA
>CAYFKM010000065.1:0-5402 GCA_964344025.1 uncultured Candidatus Nanopelagicus sp.
GTCCTTCAGTATGCCGACTCATCCTTTAATCCACTACTTGAGTTGGGTTTTTCCTCCGCTATTAGGCGCGAGTGGGCTTGGCGAGTATCAAGGGGTGAATCTCTTGCCAATTTAAAAGCTTTTGAGCATTTAATTTAGGATTCATAAACCAAGTTTGAGTAGGTGAAGTAGACCAACTACAGCTCCTCCGCATAATGCGGCGGCAGGAACTGTTAAGAGCCAAGCTAATAAAATATTCTTGATCACATTCCAACTTATTGCTTTTGAACCTCTTGTAGCCCCAGAGCCAATAATGGATGAGGTAATTGTGTGGGTAGTACTAATTGGCGCTTTGTAACCAATTGCTAACACAAATAATATTGTTGAGGCAACAGTCTCTGAGGCTACCCCCCGCAATTGATCAATATGTGTCATACGTTTTCCTAAGGTTTTCATAATTCGCCAGCCACCTGCGTAGGTGCCAGCTGCAATTGCAAGAGCTGCTGAGATCTTTACCCAACCTGGGATTGAATCTCCAGTGTGAAAGCCACCAACAATTAATGCCAGTGTCATAACTCCCATAGTCTTTTGAGCATCTTGTAAGCCATGGCCAACAGACATTGCAGTTGCAGAGCAAATTTGTGCACCCTTAAAGTATTTACTCACTTTAGATCTTTTTGAGTTTCTAAATAAGTACTGCAGTAATAAAGTTAGACAAAAGGCGAGGGTAAAGCCAATTAATGGCGAGAGCACCATTGGAATTGCAACCTTAGATACTATGCCATTCCAAAACACAGTCTCACTTGATGCAATAGCTGCTCCTACCAACCCACCAATTAAGGCGTGGGATGAGGAGGAGGGAATTCCAAACCACCAGGTGATTAAATTCCAAGAAATGGCACCAATTACCCCGCCAAGCACTACGTAAAGCCCTGAGGTGGTCTGCTCTACCTCAATAATTCCCTTACCAACAGTTTTTGCCACACCCTCACTTAAAAAGGCTCCAACGAGATTGCCAACTGCGGCAAGCAGTAAGGCTTGTTTGGGTCTGAGCGCCTTGGTTTCAACTGAGGTGGCTATGGCATTTGCTGCATCATGAAATCCATTTGTGTAATCAAAAACTAAGGCAACAACGATGATTACTGAAACTAGAAAAAGAGCAGAATCCATCTTAAATTCAGCCCAAACTCTTAAGACTCTTTAAGTGCGATGGTTCGAACTATTCTTGCTACCTTTGCCATCTCATCTAATGAGTTTTCAAAGGCATCAATTACGCCATTAATCCGTAATATGGTCATCGCATCAAAATTACCATTAAACAACATTGAGGTAATCCGGCGATGTAATCGATCACCCTCAGTTTCTATGCGATCCGCCTCATCGTAGTAGTGATCTAACTCCTTTAAGTTTCTTAATCTTGGAATACTGGCAGAGGTCAACTCGGCTAACCTTCTTACCGCATCCACAAGATCTGAGAGTCCCTCTGGAAATTCCTTTACGCTGTGTAGCACGATTAGATCAGTTGCCTCTTCAATCTCATCCATTGCATCATCTAGGGAGTTTGCTAGATCTTGTAGATCCCCTCGATCATATGGGGTGACAAACATGTCATCGATTCTTCTTACTAATTTTCCTAATAGATCATCAGCCTCAGTCTCAATTGCACCCACCCGTTTAGCTAAATCTCTTCGCTTATCCTCTGCCACCGAGAGCATCTCAACTGATGCTCTAGCTCCAGCAGCTAATCGATCAGCTAGAGCTGCATATAGATCAAATAAGACGGCATCCTTGGGGGTAAATGACATAAAACTCCTTTATATAACTATTTAAGATTTTATAAAGACAAGCAAACCCTAGTCCCAAATCACCTAAAGCCAAATAGCGGCACGTAATTTCTTTAGCGGTATGGGATGATTTACACATGAGTTACACCTTGATTCTGCTTCGCCATGGTGAGAGTGAGTGGAATGCAAAAAATCTCTTCACTGGCTGGGTGGATGTGGATTTATCTGATAAGGGTAGGCAGGAGGCGGCTAACGCAGGTCAACTACTCAAAGCTGCTGATTTACTACCTGATGTATTGCATACCTCGTTGTTAAAGCGAGCGATTAATACTGCAGATATTGCCTTAAAGAGTGCGGGGGTTAGCGCAATTCCAACTAAGCGAAATTGGCGATTAAATGAGCGCCACTATGGCGCTCTTCAAGGTAAGGATAAGGCAGCCACTCTTAAAGAGTATGGCGAGGAACAATTTGCGCTTTGGCGCAGATCCTTTGATACCCCACCACCTGAAATTGCAGATGATGATCAATTCTCGCAAAAAAATGATCCTAAGTATTTAGATCTTGGACCAAATCTGCCCAAGAGTGAGTGTTTAAAAGATGTTGTAGCAAGAGCAGTTCCATACCTAACCAATGAGATCTATACCGATCTAAAAGCTGGCAAGAGAGTTTTAATTACTGCGCATGGAAACTCAATTAGAGCAATTGTTAAGTACTTAGATAATATCTCTGATACCGATATTGCCGCTGTAAATATCCCAACTGGAATCCCATTACTTTATGAATTAGATAATAACTTTAAGCCAATAACTAAGGGCGGTAGATACTTAGATCCAATAGCGGCCAAAGCTTCGATCGAAGCGGTTGCCAATCAGGGTAAAAAGTAACTTAATCCTTTGATTGTTGATAACTACCAGTAACTAAAAAGTAAATTCTTCGGGCAATAGAAACTGCGTGATCAGCTGATCTTTCATAGTATCTACCTAGTAGGGTCAAATCAATTGCTGACTCTGCTCCATGTGGCCAATCTTTACTTATAAGTGATTGAATCAATTTACGGTGCAATTTATCCATCTCATCATCATCTATCGCTAATTGCTGAGCATCATTTAGATTACGGTCTGAGATTATTTTGGCAACCTTTTCAATTATCAATCCCGCAACCCGACCCATCTCCTCAATTGTTAGTGAGGACTCAGGCGGCACCGCGGTTGCTGGATAGTGCAGCCTAGCTAACTTTGCAATGTGATGCGCCATATCCCCCATTCGTTCTAAGTCAGCACTAATCCGAAGTGAGGTTACTAATGCTCTTAAATCTGAGGCTACTGGTTGTTGTGTAGCAAGTAGGACAATAATTTTTGCATCTAACTCATGTTGCATGGCATCAATTTGATCATCCTGCTTAATTACTTTTTCTGCCATATCTAGATCTGCCGTTAATAATGATGTAGTAGCATCTTTGGTGGCTTTTTGCACAAGTTGGGCCATTGCTACCAAAGTATTGGTGATTGAATCTAAGTCATCATTAAAGGTATTGCGCATATGGCTAAAGATACTGCCTTGAGCCGATATAAATATCACTTTAGGTTAATTCAAAGTTAACAACGGGCAAACAAGGTCGGGTATAGAAAATAGCAGTTTAAGTTATATGCCAATTACCCATACCATTACCGCATGAGCTGGATAGGCAAAAAAACCGAAAAGGGCGATCAAGCAGGATTAGTTTCTAATTCATTAATCACAGCCTTGGGCTCATTAAATCGAGAGTCAATTATTTTAGATTCAACTGGCCAAATTGTTTATGAAAGTAGCAAAATACAATTGTTAAATTTAGTAAGCGATCGTAAAGTTAAAAGCGAGGAGCTACAAGCTTTAATCAGGGTAGTAAGAAGAACTGGTAAGAGCCAAGAGGGAGCCATTGAGGTAGCGCGCGGCCCAATTGGTGAGGGCAAACGTGATCTGCAAATTACCGCCAGCTTGATAGATGATGAAGGTTCAGTTTTGCTTATTATTGATGATGAGGGTGAAAAACAACGAATAGATGCAATTCGAAGAGATTTTATAACCAATATCTCCCATGAGTTAAAAACTCCGATTCAGGCATTAACCTTAAACTCTGATGCACTGTTGGAGGTAAAAGATGAGCCAGAGAAGGTAGTTTTATTTGCAAATAAAATTAAAACACAAACCGGTAGGTTAAATGATTTAGTTAAAGAGATTATCAACCTATCTAAGATTCAAGATTCAGATCCCCTAGATATGGCCCATGAGGTTGAGCTATCTGATGTAATCGCTGAGGCAGTAGATCAATGCGAGGGCTTAGCAGAGGCAAGAAATATTTGGGTCAAGTTAGAAGATTTGCAAGATGCGGTGGTAATTGGAAATAGAGAACAATTAATTATGGCAATTCATAATTTGGTTGAGAATGCAATCAACTACAGTTCAGAGGGAACAAATGTAGTTATTAGTTCTAAATTAGATGGCGAAATTATTGAAATCCTAGTTAAGGATCAAGGACTTGGGATCGCCGAAGAGAACCTAGATCGTATCTTTGAAAGATTTTATCGAGTTGATCCAGCTAGATCTAGAGAAACAGGTGGCACTGGACTTGGCCTGTCAATTGTAAAACATGTGATTACAAATCATGGCGGAGAGGTAAAGGTTTGGAGCTCTGTTGGGATAGGAAGCACCTTTGCAATCAGATTGCCGATTACAAAAGAGCGCGTTGAACTATGACCAAAATTTTAATTGTTGAGGATGAAGAGTCAGTACTTGATCCATTGGAACTACTACTAAGTAAAGAGGGATTTTCAATTGAAACTGCTAGAGATGGTAGATCTGCACTTGAGAAGTTTGAAAAGGTATCACCTGATTTAGTATTACTTGATTTAATGATTCCCCAGATCTCAGGTACTGAGGTGTGCCGGCAGATTAGAGCTAAATCTCAGGTTCCAATAATTATGTTAACCGCAAAAGATACTGAGGTAGATAAGGTGGTTGGATTAGAGCTTGGTGCTGATGATTACATTGTTAAGCCATACTCAAAGGCAGAGTTGGTAGCAAGAATAAAGGCGGTTCTTAGAAGGCAAAAAATTGAAAGTGGTGCTGGAGAGCTGGGGTTAATTTCAGCTGGACCGGTAACAATTGATATCGATCGACATTTAGTAACTATTAATGGCAGCACAATCTCACTGCCACTAAAGGAGTTTGAATTACTAGAGTTCTTAGCCCGTAATAAGGGAAGAGTCTTAACTCGGACCCAATTAATCGATCGGGTTTGGGGCTCAGATTACTTTGGCGATACTAAGACCTTAGATGTTCATGTTAAAAGATTACGAGCAAAGATTGAAAAGGATCCAGCTAATCCAATCTATATTCAGACGATTAGAGGTTTAGGTTATAAGTTTGAAGGTTAAGAGTTAGCCTCAACAGAGGTTGCATTTTGGCTATAGCGCTCAAGATTTTCATAGATACCATCACCATTTACCACCAATGTATCAAGGGTTAAAGGTGCAGCTTTAGCAAAGGTAATACTCACTGGAATTCGATAGCCTGGTGATTTATCTAGATTAGCAATATAGGCATCGGCATTAGCTATCTGGCCAACAAAGGTTATAGGTTGATTTTTAATTAAATCTGAAG
>CAYFKM010000066.1:0-5401 GCA_964344025.1 uncultured Candidatus Nanopelagicus sp.
GAACAGACAACTATTTACGAAGCCTCACAAGCTTATCTAAAGGCTAAAATCCCATTAGTAATCCTGGCTGGAAAAGAGTATGGATCTGGATCATCTCGAGATTGGGCAGCAAAGGGAACTGCACTATTGGGTGTAAAGGCAGTTATTGCTGAGTCCTTTGAAAGAATTCACAGATCTAATTTAATTGGAATGGGTGTACTCCCTTTGCAATTTAAAGATGGTGAAACGGCAGCATCACTTGGATTAGATGGAAGCGAAGAGTTTTCAATTACTGGAGTTGAGGAATTAAATAATGGGGTAACCCCTAAAGAGGTAAGTGTGATATCTGGGAACAAATCATTTAAGGCGCGTCTGCGAATCGATACCCCAGGTGAGGCAGATTACTATCGCCATGGTGGAATCATGCAATATGTTTTACGCTCACTTCTAAATAAGTGATCGAAATATCCAACTAGAACCTTTAAACTAACCCAATGCTTGGCGATATTAAATCTCCCAATGACTTAAAGGATCTCACCTATAAGCAACTTGAGGATCTTTCTGGTGAGATTAGAAATTATTTAATTGAGCAGGTTTCTAAATCTGGCGGTCACTTAGGACCAAATTTGGGTGTGGTGGAGTTAACCATCGCTATTCATAGGGTCTTTGAATCACCTAAAGATGTTGTTGTCTTTGATACCGGACATCAAAGTTATGTTCACAAATTGTTAACTGGCCGAACTTCAGGCTTTAATAAATTGCGTCAGCGCGGCGGAGTAGCTGGTTATCCAAATAGAAAAGAGAGTGAACATGATGTAGTTGAAAATTCTCATGCTTCAACTGCTCTGTCCTGGAGTGATGGAATTGCAAAGGGTTTTGCGCTTACAAATCAGAGTGAAAGAACTGTTGTTTGTGTAGTTGGTGATGGTGCACTAACAGGTGGAATGAGTTGGGAGGCTTTGAATAATATTGCCGCAAGCAAGAATGAAAAACTAGTAATTATTGTCAATGACAATGAAAGATCATATTCACCGACAATTGGTGGAGTTGCAACATATTTGTCAACGTTGAGGACTACAAGTGGGTATGAAAGATTTTTAGAGTGGGGCAAAGGAGTTCTTGAAAAAACTCCTGTAGTTGGCCAACCAATTTATGAAACTTTACATGGTGTTAAAAAAGGTATTAAAGATATTGTTGCTCCTCAAGGCATGTTTGAGGATTTAGGGCTTAAGTATTTCGGACCAGTAGATGGCCACAATATTGAGGCGATGGAGAAGGCATTAAGAATTGCAAAAGATTTTGATGCTCCAGTTTTAGTCCATGTAATTACCGAAAAAGGCAAAGGTCATGCACCCGCTATTAAAGATGAGGCTGAAAAGTTCCATGCGGTAGGAGTGGTTGATCCTGAGACAGGCCAACCATTAAGTAAGAGTGGACAAAGTTGGACCAGTGTATTTTCAGATGAATTAGTAAAGATAGGTTTAGAGCGTAATGATGTAGTTGCAATAACAGCAGCCATGATGGGGCCTACAGGCTTAGATAAGTTTCAAATGAGTTTTCCAAATCGAACCTTTGATGTAGGAATTGCAGAACAACATGCAACTACAGCTGCTGCGGGTATGGCTTATGCTGGATTACACCCAGTTTTTGCTGTGTACTCAACATTTTTAAATAGAGCTTTTGATCAATTACTACTTGATGTGGCATTACATAAGGCTGGTGTCACATTTGTATTAGATAGGGCAGGAATAACTGGAGATGATGGCCCTTCACATAATGGAATATGGGATTTGGCGCTAACTGGAATTGTTCCTACCCTCCATGTTGCAGCGCCACGTGATGGTCAACAACTTCGCGAAACTCTGCGGGAAGCAATAGATATCTCAGATGCCCCGTCGCTGATTAGATTTCCAAAAGGGGCAGTAAACCCAGATATTCCGGCCTTTGAAAGGCGAGATGGTGTTGATGTTTTGTATCGAGGTGAAAGTGCTGACATTTTATTAGTAAGTATTGGTGCATTTGCTGCGATAGCAGTAGAGGCAGCTGCCCAGGCTTATCGAGAGGGTGTGGGCGTAACCGTAATTGACCCAAGATGGGTTAAGCCATTGCCAAAATCTTTAGTCACAATGGCGCAGCGCTATAAAAGTGTTGTGGTGCTTGAGGATGGTATTAAACACGGTGGCATTGCTAGCACAATTTCAGAGCTATTTAGGGAATCTCAATTGAATGTTCCGGTTCATTCTATTGGTGTGCCGCTAACTTTTCTTGAACATGGTAAGAGAATTGAAATTTTGGAGGAGCTAGGAATTACTGTTCAGAATATAACTAGATCTCTAGTTGCTTGGAGTATCAGTGACTTTAGTACTGAAATTAAGGAAGAGATGCAACGCCCTTTGGATGAAACCGAGAACCGCAAACCGCTTCGCTAATTCCTTCTCGATCTAAGTAAGGAAGAATTCCCCCAAGATGCATTGGCCAGCCAGAGCCAAGCAACATGCAAATATCAATCTCTTGTGGAGTGGCAACCACACCTTCATCAAGCATCATTTTAGCTTCAGTGGCAATTGCTTCTAATGCTCTCTGCCGCACCTGATCAGCAGTTGATACTTTGTTGCCCTTTTCTACCAGTGCAATTGCAGCTGGATTAACGGTATTTATGCCATTTGCATCCTTAATATAAAAAGTTTTTACTCCATCCTTCACAAACCGTTGCATGGTGGGCGAAATCTTGTATCTAGGGCCTAAATTCTTATTGAGAGTTTCAGCCACATGTAATGCCACTGCTGGACCAACCAAACCAAGCAATTCAAGTGATGACATAGGAAAGCCAAGAGGGGTCATAGCCGCATCTGCAACTTCATAAGGCGTTCCTTCGTCTATTGCGTCTGTAACTTCACCCATAAATCTTGTTAATAGTCGGTTCACTACAAATGCTGGCGCATCTTTAACAATTACCATGGTCTTCTTTAACTCTTTGCCGATATTTATTGCAGTGGCAACTGTGGCATCATCAGTTTTGGTAGTTCTAGCGACCTCAAGTAATGGCATTATCGCAACTGGATTAAAGAAATGAAATCCAATTACTCGTTCTGGATTTTTTAGGCCTTCACTCATAGCTTCTACTGAAAGCGAAGAGGTGTTAGTAGCCAAAATACACTCAGGAGTAATAATTGTTTCTAGGTCTTTAAATAATTTTTGCTTTAAAGATAACTCTTCAAAAATTGCCTCAATTACAAAATCAGCATTGGCAAACACTTTTTGATCGGTAGAGCCCGAAATGTTTCCAAGTAATCTAGAGGCTGATTCTGGCGACATTCGCTTTTTATCTACTAATTTCTGAATTTCAACTTTAATCCAACCCAACCCTTTATCAACCCGTTCTTGATCAAGATCGGTAATTACCACTGGAACTTTTAAATTTCTCAACATAAGTAAAGCAAGCTGCGAAGCCATTAAGCCCGCACCAACAACGCCAACCTTACTTACCTTACGAGCCAGAGCTGGTTTTGGAGCGCCTTCAACTTTCTTGCGCTTCTTTTGAATTAAATTAAATGAATATAGCGATGCCCTAAGTGGATCACTCATAACTAAATCAGCTAACACTTTAGTTTCAGCGGCAAAACCATCTCTAACTGTATTTTTTTGTGAAGCCTTAATTAATTCAAGGGCAGCAAGGGGAGAGGCAATTTCAGCACCATTGTATTTTTTAGCGACCGCAGCTTTACCAACTGCTATCGCTTTTTCATACGCATTGGAGTCAGAACTAAAATCTTTTCTTTCAATCCTCTTTTTGCCACTTAAGATATCGGCTGCAAATTTAACTGACTTTTCCAAAAAATCTGCTGGTTCATAAACTGCATCTACAACCCCAAGGGATAGTGCATCTTTTGATTTCATCATAGTGTTGTTGTTCAAAGCGTTTGAAATAATTACCTTCACAGCATTTTCTGGTCCGATTAATTTAGGAAGTAATGTCGCACCTCCCCAACCTGGAACTAATCCCAAAAAGCATTCCGGCAATGCGGTAAAAGCCGTAGAGGCAAGCGTGCGATAGTGACAATTAAGTCCAACCTCAAGTCCACCTCCGAGTGCCAATCCATTAATAAATGCAAAGGTAGGTTTTTTACTTTCATGAAGTTTAAGAAATACCTCATGCCCTAAATCTCCAATGGCAATTGCCTGTGTTTTATCTTTTAGGAAACTCATTGCAGATAGATCTGCACCAGCAGCAAAAATAAATGGTTTTCCAGTAACAGCTATTGCAGCTGCATCTGATTTAGTTGCTTCATCTATTGCATTTGCTAGAGATTGTAATGAGGCAGCTCCAAAAGTATTGGGACGAGTGTGATCAGATCCATTATCTAAAGTTATTAGTGCTAACTCGCCATTGTGACCAAAGGGCAGAAGTGAAACCATCCGCAAGATCGCATTAGTTACCACTTCATCGGGTGCTCCAACCAATGTTGTGCTCTCAGTCATTATTTACCACCTGTGTAGTTTGGGTTTTCCCAAATAATTGTGCCACCCATACCGAGACCAATACACATTGTGGTAATTCCATAGCGAACCTCTGGATGATCTTTGAATCCATTGGCTAAGTTAAGAATTAATCTAACGCCAGATGAAGCCAGCGGATGGCCAACTGCTATGGCACCGCCGTAAATATTTACTCTTTTATCATCATCGGCAATTCCAAAATAATCTAGGAAAGATAGAACTTGGATGGCAAAGGCTTCATTAACTTCAAATAAGCCAATATCTGAGATATCCAAGCCTGCCTTCTTTAGGGCTTTTATTGTGCTTGGAACTGGACCATATCCCATAATCTCTGGCTCAACTCCAGCAAAAGCAAATGAAACTAATTTTGCTTTTATTGGCAGATTTAACTCTTTTGCTTTATTTTCAGATGCCAATATTGCTGCGGTTGCGCCATCATTTAAACCAGCTGCATTTCCAGCGGTAACTCGACCAGCAGGACGAAATGGTGTTTTAAGTGCCGATAATGCCTCTAGCGTCGTTTGCGGTCTAGGTGGTTCATCAACTGTTGCAACGCCCCAACCAAGCTCTGATGTTCTAGTGGCAACTGGGATCAGATCAGGTTGAATCTTATTAGCGCTATATGCAGCAGCCGTTTTTTGTTGTGAGGCTAATGAGTACTTATCGGCTCGCTCTTTGGTTAAGTGTGGAAATTTGTCATGCAATCTTTCGGCAGTAGCACCCATCTGTAATGCATCAGTATCAACTATTTTTTCAGCTAGATATCTTGGATTAGGATCAATACCATCTCCCATTGGATGATTTCCCATATGCTCAACTCCACCGGCAATAGCTAAATCGTAAGCTCCCATATTTATACTGCCGGCAATTGTGGTAACTGCGGTTAATGCACCAGCGCACCACCTATCAATTGAATAGCCAGGGA
>CAYFKM010000067.1:0-3954 GCA_964344025.1 uncultured Candidatus Nanopelagicus sp.
TACTTTGTTTGCATACATTGGATCACATGAAATAGCAATTAGTTCAACATTATCATTTTGAAATGCAGATAGATCATCGCGTAATGCACACAGCTCACCAGTACAAATACCTGAAAAAGCAAAGGGATAGAAGATAACTACAACGTTCTTTTTACCTCTATATGAACTTAGGGATATTTTTTCACCATGTTGATTTATTAATTCAAAATTAGGTGCAGTAGATCCAATTGCAAGCGCCATATATTTCTCCCTATACCTAGTTAACTACTTAGATTTCTTTTTATTACCGCCAGCATGACGAGCAACTAATCTAGTTGCAGTCCAATCAGCTCCTGCTGGAAAGGATGTGGTTAGTGACATACCGGCAGTTGGTGCAGCATCTTGAATATCACTTGCTTCTACATAGCCAGATCTTCCAACCTTTGGTGTTAAAAGCCAGATTGGTCCATCCTCAGTTAAATAAGTAAGGGCATCAACTAATTCATCTACTAAATCGCCATCATCTTCTCGCCACCACATAATTACAGCATCAACCACCTCTTGGGCGGTGGCATCTAAAAATTGGGTACCAGATTTATCAATAATTGCTTGCCTTAATAATTTGTCGCAGTCAGAATCATCAAAACCAACCTCAAGTATTAATTGGTCTTTATTTATGCCAAGCCGTTCAACGGTGGCCGCAGGGGACTGGGCTGAGTTCATTAGGAGTAGTCCACCCAACTTTGGCTGATGGTGCAACTCCTAGTTAAGTTTTTTTGAGGATTTAAGGCAGATCACGCCCACATAAAGCGGTAAATATGACCAAAGGGCCCCTTTAGATAGAGAATAAGCCCGTGAGTGAAAACTTTAAGGCCCCAGACCATTTAGTGGACCAATTAGTTGATACCGATCCAAGTGAGAGTGCTGAGTGGCAGCAATCCTTTGATGCCGTTTTAAAAAATGCTGGACCAGTAAGAGCTCGATATTTAATGCTCTCTCTGCTGCAACGAGCAAATGAAAAAAATGTTGGCGTATCTGGACTTAGAACTACCGATTACATAAACACAATTCCACCAGCCCTTGAGCCAGCTTTTCCAGGGGATGAGTTTTTAGAGCGCAGAATTCGTGCATACATCAGATGGAATGCCGCGGTAATGGTGCATAGAGCGCAACGACCTGGAGTTGGAGTAGGCGGACATATTTCAACCTACGCATCTAGCGCATCGTTATATGAGGTCGGCTTTAACCATTTCTTCCGCGGTAAAGAACATGCAGGTGGTGGTGATCAAATATTCTTCCAAGGTCATGCCTCACCAGGTATGTATGCCAGAGCATTTATGGAGGGTCGATTAACTGAGAAACAATTAGATGGTTTTCGCCAAGAGTTATCTCATGAAGGTGGTGGACTCTCTTCGTATCCGCATCCTCGGCTTATGCCAAATTTTTGGGAGTTTCCAACAGTTTCAATGGGTATTGGTCCAATCAATGCTATTTATCAAGCAAGATTTAATCGCTACCTTCATGCTCGTGGCTTTAAAGATACTAGTGATCAAAATGTTTGGGCATTTTTAGGAGATGGTGAGATTGATGAACCAGAAACTTTAAGTGCTATTTCATTAGCAGCTAGAGAGGGTCTAGATAATTTAACCTTTGTAGTTAATTGCAACTTACAAAGATTAGATGGACCAGTACGTGGTAATGGCAAAATTATTCAGGAGTTAGAGTCAATATTTGGTGGCGCTGGTTGGAATGTAATTAAGGTGGTTTGGGGCAGAGAGTGGGATCCACTTTTAGCTGCAGATCGTGAGGGTGCATTAGTTGATCTAATGAATAAGACTCCAGATGGTGATTTTCAAACCTTCAAATCTGAAAATGGCGCCTTTGTTAGAGAAAACTTCTTTGGTAGAGATCCTAGAACAGCGGCAATGGTTTCATCTTGGAGTGATGATGACATTTGGAATCTAAAGCGTGGTGGCCATGATTATCAAAAACTGTATGCTGCTTATAAGGCCGCTAGTGAACACAATGGCCGGCCAACTGTTATTTTGGCAAAAACTATTAAGGGTTGGACTTTAGGTTCGCACTTTGAGGCTAGAAACTCAACTCATCAAATGAAGAAGATGACATTAGATGATCTTAAAAACTTTAGAGATAGATTATTTATTCCACTTAAAGATGAAGAGTTAGATGCCAAGTTGCCGCCATACTGTCATCCAGGAATAAATTCACCTGAGTATCAGTACATGATGCAGCGGCGCAGTGAGTTAGGTGGCTTTTTACCTTCTAGAAGATCAGTTTCAAAGCCGTTGCCACAACCAAATGATGAAAGTTATGAGTCGGTAAAACGAGGCTCAGGTGCACAAGAGGTTGCAACCACCATGGCATTTGTTAGATTGCTTAAGGATTTAATTAAAGATCCAGGTTTGGGCAAAAGATTTGTGCCCATAATTCCAGATGAGGCTAGAACCTTTGGAATGGATTCACTATTTCCAACATTAAAAATTTACTCACCACATGGTCAGAGCTATACCTCAGTTGATCGAGAGTTAATGCTTTCTTATAAGGAATCTAAAGAGGGTGTAATTTTGCATGAGGGAATTAATGAGGCGGGCTCAGTTGCCTCATTTACCGCAGTTGGATCTTCATACGCTACCCATGATGAGCCAATGATTCCTATCTATATTTTCTACTCGATGTTTGGTTTCCAACGCACTGGTGACTCATTTTGGGCAGCAAGTGATCAATTAGTTAGAGGCTTTGTATTAGGTGCTACTGCAGGTAGAACAACTTTAAATGGTGAAGGCCTACAACATGAAGATGGCCACTCACTGCTACTTGCTTCAACAAATCCAGCAGTCATCGCTTATGACCCAGCATTTGGCTACGAGTTAGGCCACATTGTCAAAGATGGTTTAAAGCGGATGTATGGTGAAAATAGCGAAAATATCTACTACTACCTAACTGTTTATAACGAGCCATACCAACAACCAGCAGAGCCAGAAAATCTTGATATTGATGGCGTGCTGAAGGGAATTTACCTTCTAAAAAAACCAATTAGGCGTCGTCGCCGAAAGGTTGCGATATTAGCTTCAGGAGTTTCAGTTAATTGGGCGCTAAAGGCACAAAAACTTCTAAATGATGATTTTAGAGTTGCAGCGACCATCTACTCAGTTACCTCCTGGAATGAGCTGCGCCGAGATGGCCTAGCAGTTGATAGAAATAATCTGCTAAATCCAGATAAAAAACAAACAGCTTATGTAACCAAGAAGTTAAAACGAGAAAAAGGTCCAGTAATTGCAGTTAGTGATTTTATGAGATCAGTTCAAGATCAGATCTCTCCTTGGGTAAAACAACCCTTCTATTCACTTGGCACAGATGGCTTTGGAGTTTCAGATACTAGAGGAGCACTTCGTCGTCACTTTAAGGTAGATGCAGAATCTATTGCTGTTGCTGCCCTCGCCCAATTAGCACAAGCTGAAATGATTAGTAAGAGAGCGGTTAAGAAAGCAATCAAGAAGTATCAGATTAATGATGTCACCGCAGCTGAGGCTGGAAATACTGAGGGTTCTGGTTAATTAAAAAATGAAATTCGAACTTTGACTTAAAGTTTGAGTTATCCAACCATCAGATACTCTTTAGCCATGGAGTCACTGGCCCTAGCGGTAATAATAATTACCTCACCAGCTATGTATGGTGGACCCTTTGCACTAGCACTTTCTTTTTGGCGCGCTAATCAAATGTCAAAAATTCGTTTTGTTTTTATTTTGGTTCTCTCAGTTTTATCATTTTTAAGTGGAAGCTTCTTGTTAATTGAACACATAAGTAGAGGAGCCACAATTATTGGAATCATTGGATTGAGCTCATCAATTGCAGCGATATATAGATTGAGGCAACTTAAGTAATTAAATTAAGTAATTAAATTAAGTAATTAAATATTGTGGAGGTGCCGGGAATCGAACCCGGGTCCTCTAGCAC
>CAYFKM010000067.1:3996-5365 GCA_964344025.1 uncultured Candidatus Nanopelagicus sp.
TTATAGTTTGCCATGTTTTTGTGGTTAACGAGATCATCACGGCTTCCTCGGCCCCTTGCCTTGAAGTAACGACTAAAGTCGAGACCGTTCACCCCCAAGAGTTAAGCGAATAAATTACTTTTCAATATTTAATTGTGTGAAGGGGTTATTTTACAGGCTATTTTTAAATACTGTTAATTAACTACTAATCGTAATCTTGATCTGATTTCTTACGCTTGCCGTGAGTACTACTTTTACCAGTTGCATGCCGTGAAAGCTCTCGGTCAACCTCTCTACTAGCTTGTCTTTCCTTCAAACTCTCCCGCTTATCATGCGCTTTTTTGCCCTTTGCAACTGCAATCTCAACCTTAGCCTTGCCATCTTTAAAGTAAAGTGCAAGTGGAATTAAAGTTAATCCACCTTGCTTAATCACACCAGTAATTTGTGCAATCTCTCGTTTGTGGAGCAATAACTTGCGATCCCTACGTGGCATATGGTTAGTCCAACTACCTTGGTTGTATTCGGGGATATGAATTCCACTTACCCAGATCTCGCCATCCTTTGCCATGGCATAACCATCAGTCAAAGAGGCTCTGCCTGCCCGTAATGATTTAACCTCGGTGCCAGTTAAGACCAAACCACATTCATAAACCTCTTCTATAAAGTAATCATGGCGAGCAGATTTATTTTGGGCAATTACTTTTTTGCCAAGCTCTTTGACCACAAGTAACCCCCAATCTTAAATAGGTGGTGGTTAAACCTTAAGGTACTTGCGAAGTGTAATTACTGAAGCAGCACTTGAAACCACTAAACCGGTAAGCAACAACCATGCCGATGCCACCCATACATCCTTCCAGGTAAAGAATTGAGTAAAGGTTAGAAGTGGTGCAACTTTAGAGTCAATAACCGCTTTAAACGCTGCCAGCACACCAGTTGAAACTAACCAGCCAGAAAGTGCAGCAAAAACTCCCTCAAGTAAAAATGGAAGTTGAATTGAAAAGCTAGATGCACCCACAAGTTTCATCACGCCAGTCTCTCGCCTTCGATTAAAGGCGGCGATTCTTAAAGTGTTGCTAATTAATAGTGCCGCAGTCAAAACTGAGGCAGCACCTATTACTAATGCACCATTTCTTAATACATTAAGTAATTTAAAAAACTTATCTAAGATCGCCCGCTGATCTTGGACTATATCGACACCAGGACGACCAGAAAAAGCACTTTCTATCACCGCGAACTTTGTTGGATCCTTTAATTTAACTCTAAAAGACTCTGGTAATTGGTCAGCAGTTACATTTTGCGCAATCGCAGATCCCTTAAATCTTTCTTGGAATCTATTAAATGCTTCACTCTTTGACTCATAAAAAACCTCTTGAACTACTGGTAAGGCTTG
>CAYFKM010000068.1:0-5314 GCA_964344025.1 uncultured Candidatus Nanopelagicus sp.
ACAAGAATAATTTTCTTTCCGCTTTTACGAAGCAACGTAACTAGTGACTCATCTTCATCCAATGCACCCACTTGCGCATCCACAACAAACATTATTAGATCTGCTTCTGAAATTGCCGCCTCTGCTCCTGCAGTTATCTTCTCGGAAATTCCTTCGGGGCGAACCTCCCATCCCCCGGTATCAATTAGAAAAAATCTTCGACCACTCCACTCCGCTTCGTACTTGACTCGATCACGAGTCACACCCGGAGTATCCTCAACTATTGCTTCTCGCCGGCCAATCATTCGATTGACCAGTGTTGATTTACCAACATTTGGTCTACCAATGACTGCAACTGTTGGCAGCCCTAAGAGATTTCGTTGTTTAAGCCATTTCCATATTTGATCAATAACCTCATCCAAAGTTAATCTGGTGGAATCAATTACTGCAGCATCCTCGGCTTGAGATAGTGGTGAAATTACTCGAGTAGAATCAATTTTGTCACGATTTGTTAGGGATCGCTCCACAGACTCTGAATTGAGCCGTTCTGACATCTCACTTTCACGTCTTTTCACCCGCGCATCAATATCTGCGTGTAGATATATTTTAAGCTGAGCTTGAGGTGCTACCACAGTTCCAATATCTCTGCCCTCAACCACAATTCCTAAAGGCGCATCTGAAATATACTTTCGTTGTAAATCTAATAGCACCTTTCTAACCTCTGGCATCGCACTTATTTGACTTACATGTTCATTAATTTTTTGTACTCTGATCTGTTCGGAAACATCCTTTTCATTTAGAAAAACTTTTGGAGCTTTAGGATCGGTATTAAAGGAAATTTGGTTGGAATCTAATAAATTTAGTAACTCACGCTCTTCAAATACATTTTTCTCAAGTGCAAGTAAAGTAACTGCCCGATATAAAGCACCAGTATCTAGATAGCTCCAGTTGGCACGAATGGCCAATGCTTTAGCCGTAGAGGATTTACCCGCTCCGCTAGGACCATCAATGGCGAGAACCAATGAACTCATGCCCTAAGTCTATCTTTAGTGCTAAATTTATTTATCGATTCTTGGAACGATAGACCTTAAATCCCTGCTTATCTAAATGATTCAGAAGTTTACTGCAATCACTTTCAGACAAAGAGAGAGTAATCAACCCAGTCTCTTGGCCTGGTGAGTGCTCGATATTTAAATCTTCAATATTAACTAAGACGTTTGCGCATTCATTAAATATTCTAGCCAACTCACCTGGCTTATCATCAATTACTATTGCAAGATTTGAATAATTGCGCTCGACACCTCCGTGTTTACCGGGGATTCTTTTCTTACCCTCTACGCCTGCAAGCAAGAACTTGACTACTTCATCTATATTTTTGTCTTCAAGACTTCGGTACAAATTGTTTAAATTTTCAATTATTTTAATTAGTTCTGTCGAAATTGCTTTTCGATTTTGTAGCAGTATCTCGCTCCATAACGATGAGTCAGATTGAGCTAATCTGGTTACATCTCTTAAGCCCTGGCCGGCAATATTTAAATTTTCAACGGAAATATGACGTAGCTGGCCGGCTATTGCTGAACTCAAAATCTGTGGCAGATGGGATATTTTCGCGACCAATAAGTCATGCTCATCAGAGGTAAGCCAATAGATTGTGGCGCCACATAACTTAATTAGTTCTTCAGCAGCTGAAATTGCTTGCTTGCTAGTAGCCTGATTTTTAATAGCAATCCAAGCCCTTCCTTGAAAAAGATCAGCTCTTGCCCCCTCTGCTCCAGCAATTTCTCGACCTGCCATAGGGTGGAGCGATATAAAATTTTGCACACGATCCGATATCGCTTCAACCTTAAGTTGAAGATCAGACTTTACGCTAGCAATATCGCAAACTATTGCGTCAGGATTTAGTTTCAGCTGCTCTAAGACCACCTGCTCAGTCTGCGAAATTGGTACACATACAACAATTACATCTGGCTTGTTAACCGGTTGGCCTTTAACTAAATCTGTGCCGAATTCTTGGGCACGCAAATCAGAATCAACCATTTCTACATCGATACTTGTTGATTTAAGTGCTAATCCAATTGAGGTGCCAATTAAGCCGGCACCAACGACTCGAACAGATTTGAGCATCAAACTATTGTGCAAGATCTTTGCGTAAAACTGATGCACCTTTGAGATATACATGCTTAACCTCAGACAACTTCGCATCCAAATTCGCATGCATTAGAACCCTGACAACTCTAGGAAGTGCCCCTGGAACGTCGATTTCAACTGAGCAAAGAAGGGGTACTGAACCTAGCCCAATCTTTCGAGCTGCAGCAGCAGGAAAATCACTGGTTAAATCTTGAGTGGCCGTCAAAATGACCGATATCAAATCATCTTTAGATAACTTATTAGCCTCAAGCATTTGCGACAGTAACTGGCCCACTGATTCAGACATTTCTGAGGCGGAGTCTTGGTCAAGCTGGGTGGCTCCCCTGATTGCTCTGACTCTCATCTGTTAATAATACCTACAAGGGATTCAAAGATGATTAAGGTTTAATGAATTAAACTAGATGTCGCTTTACCTAGAAATTTACAAACGTAAAATCGATAAACTGCTTAATTTATTTTCCCTAAAAACCTTATGAATAAATAAATCGCTTTAACGACTCCAATTTACACGTGCAAATGTCGATAAATTGTTTTTTAGGAATGTATCAAAAGTCTATTTGTCGATATAGATACATTATAAATATAGCTTTATTGTTTTATATTTAAAATGGTAAACAAATTAGTTAACTCTTGACTATTAAGGACTCGATAGCGCCCAGGTTTCATATCCCCCAGCGAGATAGGTCCAAAATCTAATCTAATTAAGCGAAGTACTTTTAGACCCAATGCTTCAATCAACCTTCTTATAATGTGGTACCTACCTTCATGAATGGTGATCTCAACCCAGTGGTGATTTCGGGTCACTCCGCGAACATGTATCACCTTAACCGCTCGGGCTAGCCCGTCCTCTAGTCGAACTCCAGTTAGCAACTGATCAGAAAGCTGTTTACTAAACTCTCCTTCAAGCTCGACCAGATATTTCTTCTCTAATCCATATGATGGATGGGTGGCACGATGGGCAAGCTCTCCGTCATTTGTTAGCAAGATTAATCCTTCAGAATCCTTATCGAGGCGGCCCACATGATATAGCCGATCCTTCCGATCCTTGAAGTAATCTCCTAAATTCTCTCTTCCCTCAGGATCAGACATGGTTGAAATAACACCAATTGGTTTATGAAATGCTAGATAAGTCTTAGACTTTGTGGCCCTTAAACTCTCACCATCAACTTTAATTTGCGAGATTTCCGGATCAAATCTTTTTCCGAGCTCGGTTATGACAGTTCCATTTACTGTTACGCGCCCATCAGTAATCAGTTGATCTGCCGCGCGACGACTGGCGATCCCAGCATCTGCAATTATTTTATTTAATCTAATCTCGGCCACGCCTAACAGTAGCGTGAATTAGATACGGCCAGAGAACCTTGAGGATTGTAAGGATTAATCAGTCAGTGTTGAAAGCAGTTCATCCAAGCCATCAATATCAGGTAAAAATGGGGCCAGCGCTGGAAGATCCGTAATTGAATTTAAGCCTATTTTTTCAAGAAAAAATGATGTTGTCTGATATAGGACAGCACCAGACTCCCCTTCGACTCCGGCCTCTTCCACCAGACCACGACTGACCAAAGTCTTCATTACCGCCTCAACATTTACACCCCTAATCGCTGAAACACGTGCTCTAGATACCGGTTGACGATAGGCAATCACTGAAAGGGTCTCTAGGGCAGCTTGAGTAAGGCGAGCCTGTTGGCCATCTAATACAAATCTCTCCACTAAAGCCGATAAATCGGGATGACTATAAAACCGCCAACCACCTGATACTTGACGAAGTTCAAACCCTCTTTGCTCTTGTTCATACTTGAGGGCAAGATTTTTCAATGCTGCGGCGATCTCCTCAGTCGGCACTTCAATTATTTGCGCCAACACCAGCTCAGAAACTGGCTCTTCAACCACCATCAATATCGCTTCAAGGCTACGTTGAAGTTCAACTTCAGACATTATCGGCCCCATCTCCTATCTGAGGAGGAGAATCAAACTCATCGCTGACTTTGACCTCACCCTCGGCACTTCCTACCCAGGTTATCTGCAATTCGCCCAGTGAGACCACCTGCTCAAACCTTACAACTCCCTCACGATAAAGTTCTAGCAGAGATAAGAAGCGAGCCACAATGACCAATGTGGAATCGGCATCGGCAATCAACGTTCGGAATGTGACCCTGCCTGCTCTTCGAAGTTGCTCCACCACCTTGGCAGCCTGTTCAGCTACGCTTACAAGTGGTCTATGCAGGTGATCGATGCTAAAAACCGGTGTTGTCTTTGGGGTTAGTACCCGATTAGCGATGGCGGCAAATCGGTGGGCCCCAACTCCAATTAATACCTCCGGCAAAAGTTGAGCAAAATGTGGTTCCAGCGCCACAGTTCTTGGAAAAGATTTTTCCTCACGTTCAATCCGGGATGAGAAAATAGCGGCAATCTCCTTAAATGCACGGTACTGCAGGAGTCGGGCAAAGAGTAAATCTCGGGCCTCCAAAAGCGCTAGATCAGCCTCATCATCTATCTCGCCAGAAGGTAGTAATTTCGCAGCCTTTAGATCTAATAAGGTAGCTGCCACAACTAAAAACTCAGTAGTTTTGTCTAAATCCCAGCCATTTTCACCATTTTCAAGCTGTTTTATGTAGGCGATGAACTCATCTGTGACCGCACCCAGTGCAACCTCGGTGATATCCATCTTATGGCGGGAGATAAGTTGTAGCAGTAGATCAAAGGGGCCATCGAAATTTTCTAAATGCAGCGAGAATCCAGCGACTCTGCCATCACTCATTGAAGGTGGAGTTACTGGTGGGGTGGGAGAATTTTCTTGCGACATGCGCTCAAGATACTTCACACATCCTTGCCTTTGCACTTGCCCCACCGTAGGTTCTGGCCATGGGAAAAAACGCTAGACAGACATCTCGGTTAAACGTTAAATCGACAAACACTCCTGCTCGCTCAAATCCTAGAGAAGAAAGTTTGGCAACAACCTCTGATGTATTGGGTAGGAAATTAAAGAATTTTCCAGAACCACCTAAAACGCCAGAGGCGGGAAATGCCAAGGTTATCTCAGTTGTTAATCAAAAAGGTGGCGTTGGTAAAACAACTACTGCAATTAATCTTGGTGCTGCACTTGCAGAGGCTGGTCGTCGAGTCTTACTAATTGATTTTGACTCGCAAGCATCCATGACAACTGGACTTGGAATAAAGGGAGCTGCAC
>CAYFKM010000069.1:0-5161 GCA_964344025.1 uncultured Candidatus Nanopelagicus sp.
TATCGTAACGCCTAAACGCTTGGATTCCACCGATATAAAACTCCTTTGGCAACCCTTTACCACTATCCTCGATGATAAGGATTGCCCGATCTCTCTTATGCTCTAAGCTGATTAAAATCCTTGAATCACTTGGTGTATGGCGTTTAATATTTGAAAAAATGTTTGAAAGTATTTGGGCTAAATGGGGTTGAGATATATTTATGAATATATTTTGCTCAACTTTACTTTCAATTTCTCGTTTAGGATTGAAATTTTTTAGATCAAAAATATAATCATTAAGAGAGTCTGATAAATTAAACTCTTTATTACCAGATTTATCGGTTTCATCAAGTTCAGTAATAAAAAGCAAGTCATTAATAATCTCTTGCATTCTCAATATTTCCGAGGTAATTCTTGACTTATAAGTAGGAATTTTTTCAGGATCTGATTTATCCTTATCAATCAGTTCAAAGTACCCCTTGATGATTGTCAATGGTGTCTTTAATTCATGAGATGCATCCCCAATAAATTCCTGCATTCTTTCATGAGAGTGCTTAAGTGAATTAACCAAATTATTTAATTGGGAATCTTTACGAAAAATTATAAGTGAAAATAGTGACGCTAAGATTACTAAAATTAATGTAAAAATAAATATCATAACTATCACATTACTTCTGGATTCTTTAAGTTCTGCTAGTGAGTAATAAATCAGTAGATAATCTTTATCTTCCATTAAAAACGTTCGCAGTCTAAGATCATTTACATCGACTGGGAATGTCATAGAGCGCTTTAGCACCTTTAAGTTAATGGCATCGCTTAACTTAGCTTGGCTCTCAAATAGCGGAATCAGGTCTAACTCTGAGGTGAGGTAATCAATTGAGATATTTGCACTACTTATCTCGGCAAGATAGGTAGAAAGAAATAATGGATCATCAGTAGATTGATCTAATTCGGTGATTATTTGAGTCACAGATTTATCCAAATTTTTTACCTGAGATCGATAATTTGTAGTGATGGAAAAATAACCAATTGCAGTCGAGGTTATTGATATTAGTATTACCACTACCAATGTGAGTCGAGTTTGTAATTTCATTATTTATCCAGAATTTGAAAACCAATTCCACGGATGGTTTTTATTCCCGAGTAACCATCCTTATGGAACTTTTTTCTTAGGTACGAGATATAGGTATCTACAACTGTCGAGCTATTCTTAAAATCTATTCCCCAAACAGTTGCTAGTAGGTTCTCCTTAGTGACGACTTTTCCAGCTCTAATTATGAGCGTCTCTAGTAATCTAAATTCAGTTGCCGACAACTCAACTTTTTCATCACGAAAAGTTGCGATATATCTATCTAGATCCAATTTAATTGGGCCGCAAGCTAATTCATTATGAAAATCATTTTTAGGCTTGGATCTTTTTATTATCGCTTTGACTCTTAATACCAATTCTTCAATGCCAAATGGCTTAGTTAAATAATCATCTGCCCCACTTTTTAACCCTTTAGTAATATCAGCGCGCTCTCCTCGGGCACTTAACATCAAAACTGGAGTTTCAAACCCTTCATTTCTAATTTTTTCTAGCAGAGTCAATCCATCTAATTTAGGCAAATTTATGTCAAGAACTATTAGGTCAAATCGCTCTTTTCGAATTAAGTTTAATCCAGATAAACCATCTACTGCACTTTGAGTTTGAAATTGTGCCACGTTTAACGCATCACATATGAGCTCTCTAATTCCAATTTCATCATCAATTACTAAAACTGAACTGGTATTTGCCATAGCGCAAGAGTAGAACTTTAGTTTTGAAATTTTGCGCAAAACCTGCGTAATTCAATTTCTCGCAAAGTAACAGTATGAAATTCACACGAATTTCACAAGGTCTGCACTCAGTATTTAGCCATCCCCAACCGGGGCCATGAGAGGATAAAGTAATGAAAAAGCGATTAGTAACAGTAGCAGTACTAGTAGTAGCAGCAGTTGTTGCAGGTTCAACTTCAGCTTCAGCTGACGATAACTCCACCTATAAATCATCGGTAGAGGCTTGGAAAGCTGCAAACAAGGCTTCAAAAGATTCATTTAAGGATGCAGTAAATAGTTATAAAGCCAATAAGAAGAATTACTCAGATGCTAAAAAATCAATTAATGATAAGTTTAAATCTGATGCTAAGGCGCTTAAGGCTTCAACAAAGGCTGCAGTTGATGCTGCAGTAACTGCTGAGGATAAGCTTGCAGCAAAAACTAATGGAAAAGCTGCAATGGATGCCTTGATCTCTGCAAGAAATGCTGCGATTGCAGCGCTTGCACCAGTTCCAGCAAAGCCTACTAAGCCAACCAAAAGCGAGAAGCCAGCGAAGCCAGCAGGTAATTAATTAGTTAAACCTCCTATTTGGTTCATGATCTGCCAAAGTAAGAGTGCACCGCAAATTGGGATGCGGAGCACTCTTACTTTTTTGTAGTAACTAAAAATTCAATAGGTAATTTAGTAGGACCGGTATTTCCACTATCGGGAAGATAGGTAGCACCAGGTAAAACCCTCATATTAGGCAATCTGCGCGATAGCGCTTTGAATGCCTCCTTCATATCTAAGCGAGCAACATAATGTCCAATGCAGTGGTGCATGCCACCACCAAAGCCAAAGTGCGGCGCCCGTTCGGCTGTAATGTCAAAATCTAAATTTTCAAATTTTCTAGGATCACTACCAGCTGGAATTGTTAGTAGGTGAATGGTGGTGCCCGCTTTAATCTCTAACTCTCGATAGGTTAAATCAACCGAGGCCTCTCTTGAAACCCAGGTAATTGTTGGATTAACTCGCATTACCTCTTCAACCGCTGCTCTAGCAAGATCTGGATTTTGACCAAGCAATTGCCACTGCTGTGGATGATCAGAAAAGGTTTGCATTCCAAGTCCAATTTGATTTCTTGTGGTATCAAAGCCGGCAAATATCAGCAGTGAAACTAAGGATAGGAGCTCTTCATCAGTTATTTTTTTATCATCGATGGTTGCTTGAACTAAAGTGCCAACAAAATCATCTTTATTAGTACCACGTCTACTGGCTATCAATTTCTCTGAGATATCTAATATCCCCAATAATCCCTCTTCAATTACTGGCAAATCATCTTTCATCGTTACGCTAAAGACATAACCTAATTTAGTAGCAAGATCTGCAACCTTTGGCCATAAATCATTATCTAAGCCCAATAAACCGGTGATGACCCGAGCGGAAAATGGCTCAGCAAACTCACTCATAAATTCACAATTACCTTTAGCTTGAAAATTATCAATTAATTCATTTGCTAATTGAGCAAAAAAAGTTGCCATGGGCTCAATAGTTTTAGGGGAGAAGGCAGGCCCGGCTAATCGACGTAATCGTAAGTGATCATCGCCTTCAACACTTAGCAACATCGAACTCCACCAAGCGGCAAGTGGGCCTTGCGTAATTCCAAAATGTGATGGCCACCTTCTAGTTCCTTGATAGAGCCGCTTATCTTTTAATAGGGCATTTGCATCCTCATACCGAAGCACTGCTATACCAAATGGGGTTGTGGCATACCAATTACTCTCACGCGCAGAGATCACCTGATTAGATCTAATTGAAAATCCAGGCTGGTTAAAATCTAAATAAGTACTCTTACTCATAGGCAAATTTGGGAGTCTTAATCCCCTTCTAACTCTTAGATTTTATTGTAGAGACTTAAAATCCTGCCAATATCCTAATTACTTAATTTAAAACTCTCAATCTAGATCTGATTCACCCTCAAAACTTTCCCTATCGGGTTTATCTCTACCAGTATTTTTACCTCCAGTTAATGCAGCCTCTGCCTTACTTTTTGTGATTTGATCACCCACCACTCCAAGGAGTAATCCCGATAACACATTATTCGGTTTTGCACTTTGACCATGTTGATTTGAAAATGCAGCGCTGCCATCTTTTCCACAAATATTTGAAATTACCGCACTTCCACCTGGGTGTTGGGCAACAAATGAGGTTAGGTTATAAACTTTATTATTTACAATACTCCAACAATCACCCTTTGAATTATGTTTTTTAACCTCAGAGTTTGTTAGCACAATAGCTGACCCTTCAGGTTGGGCGGTTGAATCTGGCTGCAGGTTAGCGGTGGTATCAGAGAGTGCTTTACCCCCACTTACTGCAATTCGATCCTGCCAAGTAGCAGCAGCACCTGAGTGACCAACTAGGAATGTAAGAATTGCACTAAGAATTGCCACCAAAAGTAATGCTAGGTGAAGTGTGGATTTAATTAATTTATCATTTGTTTTAAAGGTAACTACTCTTTTTTCAATTAGAAACCAAATTAAATAAATAACAAAAAATAGTAAAACTACCTTTGCTAACCGCTCACCCTGCTCAGCATGATCCCCAGGATTACCAACCCGGTTAGCCAAGGCTTGACCTGAGTTTTCGGCAATTTGTGCTGAGAGCACAGCTGCAGCAAGTGTTACTAATAGAAGTAGAGAATATGTAGAGCGAAGCTTTGGGCGGGTAAGCAACAAAATTACTGCCAGTGCACTAATTGGCACCAATACAGCTACAAAATGATTGATCAGTGGATGAATCGGAAGTCCCAAAATTAAATCCACTTTATAACCTCTATTTTCAAATTTAAAATTTAGGCAACCTTAACCTTTATTTGATCTCTAAGCAAAGATGCAAATATGTAGAGTGTTGAGATAAATAGAGTTACAGCGGTTAAAAGCACCGGCCCACCTGGATCATCAGCTTGCAGCAGAATTAACACAAGTAAAATCACAGCACAAATTAGGGAAATCCTAAGTATGCCGACAATCTGATTTAAAAATTTCAGGGTAGCAATTGTGTAAAACTCATCTTTTTTAATCAAATCTAAAATTCGCCAGAGAAGATAGAGAGTGATTTGAGCGGTAAACAAAATTACTGCAAATAGAATTGTCAGTGCGATCTCATGCAAAAGATTGATATCACCTTGAGTTCTCATATGTCGAAATTGCCCTGGGAAGGAAAAGATTTGCAGCATTGTGATAATGGCAAAGAGTAGGAGTATGCAACCTTTTGCATACTCTATTTTCCAATTGATCTTCATTTACTCCTATTGTTTATATTGTTTAACCGATTTAAATTATTAAAGTTTGGTGTGGGGCGGGTAGGGCTCGAACCTACGACGACCGGATTATGAGTCCGGGGCTC
>CAYFKM010000070.1:0-5088 GCA_964344025.1 uncultured Candidatus Nanopelagicus sp.
GGCACTGCAAGAACGAAGGTTGGTTTAAAGGATGCTAAATCAGTAGGTAACTTAGTTAAGTCACTACAGTGTGCAAGATGTAATCCGGCAGTAATCGATCCAATCTGTACCATTCGGCCAAAAACGTGGGCAACTGGCAAAAATAAAAGAGTTGATCCACCTGGCTTCAAAAATAGATCGCTTGCTCCATTTACAACATTGCCACATTCAGATAGAAAATTGCCATGTGTTAACTGCACGCCTTTAGGTTTTCCAGTTGTGCCGGAGGTATAAATGAGCGTTGCTAAGGTCTCTGGCTTAAGTGCTTCTCTACGTTTTGCAATCTCTTCATCGCTTACACCTTTACCCTCATGGGTTAGAGTGGCGAGCGCGTTGTAGGTTATGTTCCAAATATTCTTACAACCAGATGGCATAACTGGAGTTACCAATTCAGCCAAAGCGGGGGTTTCGACAATTATTGCCACAGCTGCTGAATCGGTAAGAATCCATTCAACCTGTTCAGCACTTGAAGTTTCATAGATTGGAACTGGAACAGCTCCGGCATACCAAATGGCGAAATCTAATACAGTCCACTCATATCGTGTCTTTGCCATAATGGCTACACGATCACCAAATTTAATTCCAGAGGCAATTAAACCTTTGGCTACTGCTTTTATCTCCTCCTCATACTCTTTTGCAGTTACTGCTTGCCAGCCATTTCCAAGGGGGCGGGAGACTATTACTCGTTCTGGCTCAAACCATGCCCGCTCTGCAATTAGATTAGTTAGATTTCCGGTTACCGCAGCTGGAATAATCGATGGAATACTCACCTGATTCATGGGCACACGCTACCTGTTGGTGGGGGGTTTTTCTAGAGCCGATTGCGCATTTTGTCTGTGTTAATTATGGGTATTACTTCGCGGTAGCCTTACGCCATGTCTAATCCAACTACCTCAACTATTTCTATTGCCGCCACCGCAGATGATGTCAGAGCGGTTTTATTTGATATTGCAAATTATCCAACTTGGTCAACATCCTTCAAATCTGCAACAGTTATTGAATCTGATACTCAGGGACGACCTACTCAGGTAAAACTCAGCGTTGATGCGGGAGCCTTAAAAGATAAGCCAACTTTAAATTATGACTGGTCTAAATATCCAGATCGAGTAGATTTTTCGCTAGAGGATGCTGATTTATTAACGGATATGTCTGGTGCCTACATCGTGAAAGATAATGGTGATGAAACTGAAGTAACTTTTGAAATGACAGTGGCGCTATCAATGCCAGTTCCAGATGTAATGCGAACAAAAGCTGAAAAATCAACCATCGATTTAGCTTTAAAGCAGTTGAAGGAAAAATTAGAAAATTAATTTAAGCGTGCAGATTCCTCGTTCAGCATTAACAATTGGCGTTGATATCGGAGGCACCAAGGTATCAGCTGGAGTAGTCGATTCAGATGGAAATATCATTGCATCAGATCGAAGACCAACTCCCTTATCTGGCGGTAGTGAATTAATCCAGACAATTATTGATCTAATTAAATCTTTCCAATCTAAATTCCAGATAGAAGGTATTGGTATAAGCGTAGCTGCACTAATATCTGCAGATCAAGGCACAATTGTTGGTGCTCCTAATATTGCAAACTTAAGTAAATTAAATTTTGTTGCTGAAATCAAAAAGTTTTTTAATCTACCGGTAATTGCTGAGAATGATGCAAATTCTGCAATGTGGGCAGAGTATAAATATGGAAATGCTAAAAATTTTAATCCAGTCATGTTTTTTATTATCGGTACTGGAATGGGCGGCGGTTTAGTTATTGATGGTAAATTATTCAAAGGTGCAAACGGCATCGGAGCCGAGTTTGGTCACATGATTGTCCAGCCAAATGGCATTAAATGTGGCTGTGGTGCCTTTGGTTGCATTGAACAATACGCTTCCGGAAGTGCCCTTATGCGCTATGCCAATGAAGCGATGAAATTGGACTCGGTTCAGGCAAATGAATTACTCAAATTTACAGCGGGTACCGGTGAAATTACTGGTTCAGTCTTAACCGCCGCTGCAAAGCAGGGCAATCAAATTGCGCTATCGGCATTTAATAAACAAGCTGATTGGCTTGGCTCTGCCTGTGCTTCTTACACACTGCTATTAGATCCTCAAGCAATTGTTATTGGTGGTGGAGTGGTAGATGCAGGTGAATTATTTCTAAATTTAGTTCGCAATTCGATGGAAAAATATATGCCGTTTGCTGGAACTCACTTATTGCCAAAAATTGTTGCCGCAAAATTTGGCAATGATGCCGGATTAATTGGAGCAGCCGAGCTAGTTAGAGGCTAGTCCCATCATCAAAATTATCTTCAGATCTTGCAGTTCGCCAAATTATGGTCGCAATTGAACCCAGGATTCCTATGACTGCTGGCCAGCTGCCAAAAATTTCAAAATCTGTTATCAGATAGGTAAGTAGATATAAGCCACTTGCGAGTAATAGCGATATCGACAATCTTTGCATCGAATCTAATTTAATTGGCTTTGGGTTTGGAGGTATAAATCTCTCAGAGACTTCAATTTGATCGAGCTGATCTAGATAGGTAGTCGGGGCCGATTCATCCAAAGAAAGTGAAGAAACAATTGAATCAAACTCCGCGTCAACTAGATCTAAGTCGCTAAACTCTGATGAGCGTTTAAGTTTACCTGCAAGTACATCTTCGATGAACAACTTGCTTTCAAAATTCAAAATATCTAAGTCGTAATCTAATGGCACATTGTGAAAAGATTTCTCAAAAACTACCTCTCTAATATCTGCAGATGAAACATTATCAACAATTGTAAATGAATTTTCTGGATCAACTGCATGATCGTGATTTGAATAAGCAACGAGTAAGGGTAGATCGATTAGATACAAATCTTTCACTACACTTTTCCAAAGCTTTCGAAGTGAATCTAATGCTTTAAGAGGCGTCCGCCCGTAGCTATGTTTTGGTGGATTTGGTTTAGCTATATCAGTGGGCCCCTTTTTGATTGATGGCAATATAAATTTAAGTAGGGGAGTGAGTTTTAGAATAAATCTGCGATCATGAATAGATGCGTTAAGTAAGATTAAACCTTCAATCTCACTACCACGAATTTGCGCTAATTTAAGTGCTAACGCACCTCCCATTGAAAATCCTGCAATAAAGATTCGAGTACATGTTTTCTGTAATTCGATAAATGATTGTTCAACTTCTTTGTACCAATCTTGCCAATTACTCTCATTCATTTGCTGCCAGGTTGTGCCATGACCAGGTAAACATGGTGTAATTACTGTGTAGCCTTGTTGGTTAAAGAATTCAGCCCAGGGTTTTACAGTTACCGGTGACCCGGTAAAACCGTGAATTACCAGCACACCAATTTTCCCACCAGCAAGGGTGAACCCAGCTGAGTTTGGAATTGAATTCACGCTCAGATGGTGTCATAGATTGGCTGAGCCACTAAATTAGCCCCGTGCCATACAAGATATTGAAATCCTTTTTAATCCCAATTTTGATGTTTATTTTTAGGCCAAAGGTCACTGGGCTGCGCCATGTACCAAGCAGTGGGCCGGTAATAATTGCTTCAAATCACCTCTCCTTTAGTGATTCAATTTTTATGCCATTGGTAGTTACCCGAAAGGTTACATTTTTAGCTAAAAGTGAGTACTTCACCTCACCTGGAATTAAAGGTTTTATAAAGAAGTTAACCTTCATTGCCTTAGGTCAGGTGCCAATTGATAGATCTGGAGGTAAGCGAAGTGAGGCAGCATTGTTAACTGGATTGCGTCTTCTTCGTGAGAATCAATGTTTAGGAATTTATCCAGAGGGCACAAGATCACCGGACGGTCGGTTATATAAAGGTCGAACCGGTATTGCCAGAATGGCTATCGAATCTGCTGCTCCCGTAATTCCTGTTGCGATGTTTAATACTGCAGAAATCCAACCAACTGGTCAGGTGGTGCCAAAGGTAAGAAGAGTTGAGATGGTCTTTGGCGAACCGATGTACTTTAGTGGTGACTCTAGCGACCAAAGTGTTCTACGTGATGTCACAAATCAAATCATGGAAAAAATTGCTGAACTTTCTAAACAAGAGTATGTACCAAACATGTATGCATCAGAGGCAAAGGATGCAATAAAAAAGAGTGAAGAAGCTGATGAGAATCAGATTGAATCTGATGAAGATTAATTTATTGAGGTCCAATAAACTCTCTGCGCGCAGTTAAGTAATTACACATATCGCAGTTATCTTTGGCAGGTGGCATCTGTCCTGATACCACCGTGATGAAATCGGTTAATCTGGTAGCAAGTGCTGCTGGATTTCTATCTATTGGTCTCCAGGTGTGCTTTAGTTTTAAACCAAAACCTTTATTAACATCACCAGCAGGCTCAAGCAGTGACCAGACTAGTAATCCCATTAGTGAGACTTTCTTTGCATCTCCAGTTGCAGGATTTTCAAGTGCAAATGCATATGCTTCTAATTGCGGCTGGTATAGATCGGTTTTGTCCGAATCCTTTGCTTGAAACTTACAATCAACAATTCCGTACGTGCCATCTGCAAACTCAATTAGCAGGTCATACTTGCCGCGGATGGCATACTTTGTTGCGTTGCCATTTACATTGATAAAGGATGACTTAACCCAACCTCCTAAATCAGCAACTTTTCCTTCAGGCAGCACGGGTGCGATATCTGCGGTAGTTTTTTTAGCAAAGTAGTTTTCTTGCATATTTGCTAAATCGCCTACTAAAGGCATAAATCCGGGAGTACGTAATCCATGATTGTAATTAAGCCATAAACAGCGGTGGCAACTTCCCCAAGAGAAGGTCAAATCTGATGGAGAGATAAACTCTCTTGCATTTCCAATTGCATTTGATGACGTCATTTCTACTCATTTCTGCGCATACTCTCACTGGTATGCCCTAATTTGGTGTTTTCAAGTAGGTTAAGTCTGCTCCTTACACCTGACAAACACGGTTAGCGACATGGTAGGCCCGAGCAACTGATTATTTAGCAAGCACAGAAGAGAGAATGGTAAAAAAGCCAAGTGCAACCATTACAACGCCACCAGTAATGCGCATAAAAACCAATCTTTTAAGATCTCCAGAT
>CAYFKM010000071.1:0-5070 GCA_964344025.1 uncultured Candidatus Nanopelagicus sp.
AATAGATTTATTCAACTTCACCCCAAAAGCGGCCAGTTATTTGAAAAATCTAAGCTCAATATGCCAGCTGGAGTTCCCATGTCCTGGATGGCGAAGTGGCCGGGTGCTTATCCAGTTTTTATCGAGCAAGCAAAAGGTGCCACCTTTGTTGATGTTGATGGAAATACTTATGTTGATTTTTGCCTAGGTGATACCGGTTCGATGACTGGACACTCACCCGATGCAGTAGTCACTGCTATCCGAGAGCAGGTTGGTAAAGGGCTGTCAGCTATGTTGCCGACAAAAGATGCCGCAGATGTTTCGTCTGATCTAGCCAACAGATTTAATCTTCCCTTTTGGCAATTTACCGTATCAGCAACCGATGCCAATCGACATGCAATCAGGTATGCCAGGTTAATTACTGGCAAACCCAAGATTATTGTGATTGATCGCTGTTACCACGGAAGTGTGGATGAGAGTTTTGCTACCTTAGATAAAAAAGGAAAGACAATTGCTAGAGAGGGCAATATTGGAGCACCGGTATCCCTCGATCTGACCACCAGAGTTGTTGAATTTAATAATTTGTCGGCGATGAAAAAGGCGCTTGCCAACAATGATGTGGCTGCGATTTTGATGGAACCAGCGATGACCAATGTTGGAATTGTTTTACCGCAACCAGATTACCTAAAAGAGGTGGAAAAACTAGCGAAAAAGTATGAAGCACTCTTAATTATTGATGAGACTCATACTATCTCTGTGGGTCCAGGTGGCATGACAGCTGATTTAAATCTAACTCCTGATTTTCTTACCATTGGTAAGGCAATCGGGGGTGGGTTTCCAACTGGAGCTTTTGGTATGCAAAAGCATGTGGCAGATTCAATTAAGAGTTTAGTAGAGCTAGAGGTAATTGATACTGGCGGCGTTGGAGGGACATTGGCAGCAAATGCTTTATCGCTAGCTGCGATGCGAGCATCATTAAGTAAAGTACTAACTGGTGAAAATTTTGAACGAATGATTAAGTTGGGAAATAGATGGGCAGATGGAGTTGAGGTGAGTATTAAGAAGCATAATTTAGCTTGGACAGTAAATCGATTGGGAGCTAGAGCTGAGTATATGTTTGCACCTACTGCCCCAATAACTGGCCGGCAAGCTGCCGATGCTGGAGATTTTGAGTTAGAACAGTACATTCACCTACGGATGTTAAATGATGGCTTCTTAATAACACCTTTTCATAACATGGCACTGATTAGCCCAGATACCACCATCGATGATGTCGATGCCCATACTCAGGCTTTTGAAAAAATGTGTGCTGAATTAGTAAGTTAATTTTGCTCTAAAGTAGAGATGGATAACTCAATTCGGCTACTGCCTATCAGTGAGGTGCCTGAATTTGCTGATCAACCGCTTCAGTGGAGTCTTAAATTATGGGGAAGTGGAAAAGAGGAGTTTTCAGCCCAGGATTGGCACAGTTTTTATGCCAATACTCAAAGATCTGATTACAAAAATTGGGATCCCAATGGGGTTGATCAAGAGCTACTCTATTTAGCAATTAGAAATAAGTCTGGTGAGGCTAAGGTTGTTGCCGCAATTGGCCTTTGTGATTTTGATGATCTCGAAGAGTTTAGGAAGTATCGACCTTGGATTGTGGCATTTGTGGTGCGAGAGGATTTACGAGGCAGCGGAATTGGCAGCCAAGTTTTGAATTTGGCAGAAAAAAGGGCTATTTCACTTGGGATTTCGCAAATTTATCTTTGGACAGAGGGTAAGCGAGATTTTTATGAGAATAGGGGTTACATATTTGTTGAGGAGCTTATAAAGCCTGCCCGCAAGATAGAGGTATTAAAAAAGCAATTAATTAACTCTACGCAATAATCTGACTCATAGTTGACATTAGTTTTGAGATTTTTCTATGTGATTTCTCATCATTCTGATTTATAGTTGTATTACTAATTCTTCAAAGGGGTGAATATGAATCGGAAGACGGTAGTGCTTTCTGTAATTGCCTTTGTAGTGGCTAGTTTGAGTGTTACCGCTATGGTTCGAAATGATTCCGACTCAGATTTTGATATGGGCATGGAAATGAAATATGGCTCACAATCAACGGAACTTAATGGTAGTGATGCGATGTTTTTACAGATGATGATTCCCCATCACCAACAGGCAATACTTCTATCGGATATGGCAATTTCAACCTCAAAAAATTCAGATGTTGTGAAGCTGGCTAACCAAATTAAATCTGCTCAAAGCCCAGAGATTGCACAAATGAAGGAGTGGTTAAAATCTGCCGGTCTTAGTGAAGATCCTGGACACTCAATGCACTCTATGGCAGGCATGCTCTCAGATCGGGAAATTGATCAACTAAAATCTTCTAATGGAAATGATTTTGATAAGTTATTTTTAAAGGGGATGATCGCTCACCATCAAGGAGCGGTTGATATGGCTGAGATGATAGAAAATTCGAAGAACTCAGAGATCAAAAGTTTTGGGGAGCGGATTAAAACCGCCCAAAGTAAAGAGATTGAATTTATGAATGAGATGCTAAGAAGTATTGGTTGATCTGGTTAGGAGCTACCTTTACGCCTTGATGGAGTTACCCTCAGAGCGGCCAAAGCCCTTAGCCACCAGCTAAAGACACTTAGCCAGGTTGGGGAAAAGTAGTAAATTACGCTGGTTTTACGCTCAAAAAATTGCCTAGATGTGTGGATAGAGTTCGTGTCGCTCCCACACAAACCTATAGTGCGGGTTTATAGTTGTCTTTCACAACTTAATAGTACAAAATCCAGATTCTTCCGGCGTTATCCCACTACCGCATCTTCCCGCGAGTAAACCGGAGTTCTTAATTTGGAATATTAAGAAGTGAAAGTTTGCAAGACGAGTAAATACTGTAAAGGCAATTCCAAACCTTTCAATGTTTGTTGCTCATTTTGCGACCCTAATTTTAAGGAGAGCTCATGCAAGTAACTGTGTATACGTTACCTTCCTGTATTCAATGCGATACAACGAAGAAGTACCTTGATCAGAGCAAGATCGATTACTCGATCGTGGATCTGAGCACAGATGAAGATGCGTATGAGCTGATTAAGTCTTTGGGTTACCAGCAAGCTCCAGTGGTAATCGCTGGAGATTCACACTGGTCAGGTTTTAGGCCAGATATGATCTCCAAGTTGTCGGTTGCGTAAAGTAATCTCTTTGTCATCATGCCTAAGATCGTCTACTTTTCCAACGTCTCCGAAAACACCAAGAGGTTTGTTGAGAAGTTAGATCTACCAGCGGTTCGAATTCCGCTACAGGCAAGTGATCAATTAGAGGTGGCAGAGCCTTATGTGTTGGTAACGCCAACCTATGGCAATGGCAAGGATGAGTCTGGGGTACCCAAGCAGGTAATTAAGTTTTTAAATGTAAAAAAGAACAGAGATTTGATGAAAGGCGTAATTGCGGCTGGAAATACAAATTTCGGCGACAAGTACTGTTATGCCGGAGAGTTAATAGCTAAGAAGTGTAATGTTCCCCTACTTTACCAGTTTGAGTTAATCGGTACCCCACATGATGTTAGTGCGGTCAGAGAGAGAATGGATCTAATGTGGAAACAATTTTAATGGAGAAACCGAAGGACTCGACCTATAGCTATCATGAGCTAAATGCCATGCTCAATCTGTATGGGCCAGATGGCAAAATACAGTTTGAAAAGGATCGCCAAGCCGCTCGTCAATACTTCCTCGAGCATGTCAATAAAAATACGGTCTTTTTCCATAATTTAAAGGAGCGCCTGGATTACCTAGTCGAGGGTGAGTATTACGAGAAGGAGTTATTAGATAAGTACTCATTTGAGTTTATTACCAAGATCCATGACTACGCCTACTCATTTAAGTTTAGATTTGAAACCTTTTTAGGAGCCTTTAAGTTTTATACCAGCTATGCGCTTAAAACATTTGATGGCAATCGTTACCTAGAGCGATTTGAGGATCGAATTGTTATGACCGCTCTGCTACTTGCAGAGGGTGATGAGCAAAGAGCGATGACTTTGGTGGCAGAGATAATCTCTGGTCGCTTCCAACCAGCAACGCCAACATTTTTAAATAGCGGAAAAGCTCAACGTGGTGAACTTGTATCCTGCTTCTTACTTAGAACTGAAGACAATATGGAATCAATTGCTCGATCAATTAACTCATCATTGCAATTATCCAAGCGAGGTGGTGGTGTTGCACTGCTACTTACAAATATTCGTGAGAGTGGCGCGCCAATTAAAAAGATTGAGGGCCAATCTTCAGGGGTAATTCCAGTTATGAAGATGCTTGAGGATGCATTTAGTTATGCAAATCAATTAGGTGCTCGCCAAGGAGCAGGTGCGGTATATCTAAATGCCCACCATCCAGATATCTTGAAATTCCTTGATACTAAGCGCGAAAATGCTGATGAGAAGGTTCGTATTAAAAGTCTTAGCTTGGGTGTGGTAATTCCAGATATCACCTTGGATCTAGCTAGAAAAAATGAGGATATGTATTTGTTCTCTCCATATGATGTCGAAAAAGTTTATGGAGTAGCGATGAGTGATATCTGCATTACTGAGAAGTATCAAGAGATGGTAGATGATGCCAGAATTCGTAAAGCAAAGATCAGTGCACGAAAATTATTTGAGACCATTGCCGAGCTGCAATTTGAATCAGGTTATCCATACATCGTTTATGAAGATACCGTAAACCGTAATAATCCGATCGCTGGTCGGATTAATATGTCCAACCTCTGCTCTGAGATTTTGCAGGTTAATACACCAACTACCTATAACGAGGATCTAAGTTATAACCAGGTTGGAAAAGATATCTCTTGCAACCTAGGGTCATTAAATATTGCAAAGACTATGGATTCACCAAACTTCCCGCTAACTGTTGAAACCGCCATCCGTGCGTTAACAGCGGTCTCTGATCTAAGCAATATTGGATCAGTTACCTCAATTAAGCAGGGCAATGATCAATCCCACGCAATTGGTTTAGGTCAAATGAATTTGCATGGCTACCTAGCTAGAGAGCGGATACATTATGGATCAGAGGAGGGTGTTGATTTCACAAACATCTACTTCTATACCATTTTGTTCCA
>CAYFKM010000072.1:0-2829 GCA_964344025.1 uncultured Candidatus Nanopelagicus sp.
TACTTTCAGTACGTGAGTTAGATTTAATTGCAAAAAGAATGCGTACCGTTGAAGAGGAGATGGCTACCTCGCAGGGAAAAGAATTAGAAAAAGCGATGGAGCGCTATACCAGAGTTGAGCATGAGTTTTCTGCTGCCGGAGGATACGCCGCAGCTGCTGAAGCTGAGGCAATCGCCTCATCTTTAGGAGTTCCAAATAATTTATTTGATCAAGAGTTGAGCGCACTCTCTGGTGGTCAGCGCAGAAGAATTGAGTTAGCCAGAATTTTATTCTCAGGGGCACAAACCTTAATTTTAGATGAACCAACAAACCATTTAGATGCTGACTCTATTATTTGGTTACGAGAGTTTTTACTTAAATACCCTGGTGGATTAGTAATAATTAGTCATGATGTTAATTTGATTGAAACTGTAGTCAATAAGGTTTTTTATTTAGATGCTAATCGTAATGTGATAGATGTCTACAATATGACTTGGAAAAATTACTTAGTTCAGCGTGAGGCAGATGAGCATCGCCGTAAAAAAGAGCGTGCAATTGCCGAGAAAAAGGCAGAGATCTTGCAAAAACAAGCTGAAAAGTTTCGTGCGAAAAAAGATAAAGCAGCTTCGGCTCGAGCCATGTTTCGAAGAGCTGATCAACTCCTCTCTGGTTTAGAGGAGGTTCGCAAAAGTGATCGAGTGGCAAAACTTCGGTTTCCAACCCCATCTCCTTGTGGGAAAACGCCAATTACTGCCAGTGAATTATCAAAATCTTATGGCTCACTTGAGATCTTTACCGATGTGGAGTTAGCAATTGATAAGGGATCAAGAGTTGTAATCTTGGGATTAAATGGTGCTGGTAAAACTACGCTATTAAGAATATTAGCTGGTGATTTAGAGCCCGATACAGGTCGTGTTGAAGCTGGGCATGGCTTAAAGATTGGCTACTACGCCCAAGAGCATGAAACCTTAGATTATGAGCGAACAATTTTAGAGAATATGTTAAGTGCCACAAAAGATATTAGAGAGCCAGAGGCTAGAAATGTACTTGGCTCATTTTTATTTACTGGAGATGATGTTCATAAGCAAGTAAAGGTATTAAGTGGTGGTGAGCGTACTCGATTAGCTTTAGCACTTTTAGTAGTTAGTGCCGCAAATGTATTACTTCTAGATGAGCCAACAAATAACTTAGATCCAGCCTCAAGAGAGGAAATTCTTGGCGCCCTGACTGAGTATCAAGGAGCGGTAATTTTGGTATCCCATGATGCTGGCGCAGTTGAAGCTTTAAAGCCAGAAAGAGTATTGCTACTTCCTGATGGCGATGAAGATCTATGGAAAGAAGAGTACTTTGAGCTTGTAACTATTGATTAAGCGTCAATCCGCTCACGATCAATATCGGCATTTGAAATAAAATCTTTTCTTGGCGCAACCTCATTGCCCATCAATAATTCAAACATTGCTTCAGCTTTACTTACATCCTTCATAGTAATTCTACGTAAAGTTCTATGTTCTGGATCCATAGTTGTCTCTCTTAATTGGTCGGCATCCATCTCACCTAATCCTTTATAGCGCTGGATAGGCTCCTTCCAACGTTTGCCATCCTTTTTAAGTTGTGCAATTACTTTTTTCATCTCATCATCGGAGTAGGTGTAAAAGACCTCACCCTTTTTACCGCCTACTACCTCAATTCGATGCAGTGGTGGGATAGCTGCAAAAACTCGTCCAGCCTCAACTAGTGGACGCATATAGGAGTTAAATAAAGTTAGTAGCAAGCACCGAATATGCGCTCCATCAACATCAGCATCTGACATCAAAATTATCCGGCCATATCTTGCATCTTCAAGGTTAAATGATTTTCCACTACCAGCACCGATAACTTGAATAATTGAGGCGCACTCATTGTTTTCCAACATCTGAGAAAGTGAGGCTTTTTGAACATTTAAAATCTTTCCTCTAATTGGCAAAATCGCCTGAAACTCAGAGTTTCTAGCAGCTTTAGTAGTTCCTAATGCTGAATCTCCTTCAACAATAAATAACTCAGTACGAGTTGGATCATCTGATCTGCAATCAGAGAGTTTTGTTGGTAGCGATGAGCTTTCCAGGGCGTTCTTTCTTCGCTGCAAATCCTTATGAGCTCTGGCCGAAATTCTCGTTCTAGAGGCGTTAGCGATCTTTTCTAAAATCAATCGACCAGTTGCTTTATCTACCCGCTTGGTGGTGTTGAAAAACGCTTTCATCTCATCTGCCACCACTTGACTAACTATTTTTGCGGCTGCTGCAGTTCCCAACACCTCTTTAGTTTGGCCCTCAAATTGTGGCTCTGACATTCGAACTGTAACTACCGCAGTTAAACCCTCCTGCACATCATCTTTAATTACATCAGCTTCATTATTTTTTAAAGTCTTAGTGGCTCGTAGCACATCATTAACTACTTTGGTGAGTGCTCGATCAAAGCCGGCAACATGGGTTCCACCCTTTGGCGTTGAAATAATATTTACAAACGAGGCAACAGTTGCTTCGTAACCATTTCCCCATTGCATCGCAATATCAACACCCATCTCCCGATCAACTTCAGTTGGAGTCATATGACCCTTTTCATCTAATACTGGAACATTTTCTGTGTATGCACCATTTCCAGAGATTCGAATTACCTCACCAACTGGATCATCTGGTCTTAAAAATGTACAAAACTCGGAGATGCCACCTTTATGAAAAAAGGTCTCACTAGTTTTAGCCTTACTTCGACTGTCATTTACCACCAAAGTTAAGCCTGGAACTAAGTAAGAGGTCTGCCTGGCTCTGGCGTAAATATCATCAATAGAAAGTTCGGCCTCTTTTAAAAAGATTTGTT
>CAYFKM010000072.1:2839-4843 GCA_964344025.1 uncultured Candidatus Nanopelagicus sp.
CCAGTAACTTTCGCGGAAACCTTACCAATAACTCTAAGTCCAGATTTTTCACTAAATGCCGCATTCGGACCATCACCATCAAAAATTCCAGCATGACCGCGTTTAAATGACATCCAATAAATTTTTCCATCTCGATCTACCTCAACATCTAATCTAGAGGCGAGCGCATTTACCACCGAGGCACCAACACCATGTAATCCGCCAGAGGCTGCATATGAGCCGCCACCAAATTTTCCGCCAGCATGTAATTTGGTCATCACAACTTCAACTCCAGTTAAACCAGTCTTAGGCTCTTTATCAACTGGAATTCCACGACCATCATCATGAACCTCAACTGAACCATCTGCTGACAAATTAATCTCAATTTTTTTACAATGACCAGCTAATGCTTCATCAACTGCATTATCAATTATTTCCCATAAGCAGTGCATCAATCCTCGAGAATCGGTGGTACCGATATACATGCCGGGACGTTTTCTTACCGCCTCGAGTCCTTCTAATACCGATAGATCTTTAGCGGTGTATGTAGAAATAATTGCGGCTGAGGTGCCATCCTCTGCTTTTGAACTCTTAGCTGCCACGGTTGGCAAGGTTATCTGCGCTTTTACCACCAATACTTGATCCGCGCCGAGATTGACCCGTATTTATGCCAAAATGATATAAAAATGAGATTTTAACAACATATTCTCAGTATTTGAGCGAAAAATTTACTTAATTGAAATCAAATTCCAAGGCGGGAATAAAGTATTCATGGTTTGATGTTCCCCTAAGGTCAAAGAGAGAGGCAGTGGTAATGAGTGGCCAGATAACAATGGAGCAAACCCCATTGAACTCACTAGATCGTTGTGATCGCTGTGGCGCCCAAGCTTATGTGCGCGCTATTTTGATCTCAGGTGGGCAGCTACTCTTTTGTTCACACCACGCCAAATCATATGCTGAAGGATTAAAGCCAGTTGTGGCTGTGCTTCAGGATGAAACTCAAAAGTTAGCAGCTAAGAGCTAACTTACTCGGAAACAAATCCAACCTCGCGATGACTACCATCGCAAAATGGTTTCTCCTTAGAAGCACCGCATCTACATAGTGAAAAATCTGTTTTACTCTCTAAAATATTGCCCTCTGCATCGACAAAATCAACGGTGCCGGTGACTCGGATTGAGCCATTTTTCTTAAACTGCAGCTTTGGTTTTTCACTCATTATTTGCCTCCAATTAATCTAAATAATCACGTAGAACTTGGGAACGAGATGGATGGCGCAACTTCGACATCGTCTTAGATTCAATTTGGCGAATGCGCTCACGAGTTACTCCATAAACCTTGCCAATCTCATCTAAGGTTTTTGGCTGACCATCAGTTAAACCAAATCGCATCGCTACCACGCCAGCCTCACGTTCGGAGAGGGTATCAAGTACTGAGTGCAGCTGTTCCTGAAGTAAGGTAAAGGAGACTGCATCTGCTGGCACGATTGCTTCAGAGTCTTCAATTAAATCACCAAACTCACTATCGCCCTCTTCGCCAAGTGGGGTGTGAAGTGAGATTGGCTCGCGGCCATACTTTTGCACCTCAACAACTTTCTCTGGGGTCATATCTAACTCTTTTGCTAACTCCTCCGGAGTTGGTTCGCGTCCTAAATCTTGCAACATCTGTCTTTGCACCCGAGCTAACTTATTAATTACCTCAACCATATGTACTGGAATACGGATAGTTCTAGCTTGATCTGCCATCGCTCTGGTGATCGCTTGGCGAATCCACCAAGTAGCATAAGTCGAGAACTTGTAACCCTTGGTGTAATCAAACTTCTCTACCGCACGAATTAATCCTAAATTTCCCTCTTGAATTAAATCTAAGAACAACATTCCTCGTCCGGTGTAGCGCTTAGCAAGTGATACCACTAATCGAAGATTTGCCTCTAGTAGATGGTTTTTATCGCGGCGACCATTTAAAACTATTTGTTGATACTCTCGCTTTAACTTCTTATCCATCTTCTTATCATTAGCCAGCCGCTC
>CAYFKM010000073.1:0-4735 GCA_964344025.1 uncultured Candidatus Nanopelagicus sp.
GATCAGAGGAGGGTGTTGATTTCACAAACATCTACTTCTATACCATTTTGTTCCACGCGTTGCGGGCTTCAAATATGATCGCAAAGGAGCGGGGAAAAACCTTTGATGGTTTTGAGAAATCCAAGTACGCAACTGGCGAATTTTTTAATAAGTACATTCAAAATGAGTGGAAGCCAAAGACGGCTAAGGTTGTTGATTTGTTTAAGGATTCAAATATTGCCATTCCAACTCAAAAGGATTGGGAGCAGTTAAGAGATGATATTAAGAAATATGGAATCTATAACCAAAATCTACAGGCAGTTCCACCAACTGGCTCTATCTCTTATATTAACAACTCAACTAGCTCAATTCACCCAGTAGCCTCAAAGATTGAGATTAGAAAAGAGGGTAAGTTGGGACGGGTTTACTATCCAGCCCCATATTTAACCAATGACAATTTAGAGTATTACGCAGATGCGTATGAGGTAGGACCAGAAAAAATTATTGCTACCTATGCCGCGGCAACTCAACATGTTGATCAAGGGCTATCCCTTACTTTATTCTTTAAAGATACTGCTACTACCAGAGATATTAATAAGGCACAGATCACAGCATGGAAAGCTGGGATCAAGACTATCTACTACATTAGAATTAGGCAGATGGCGCTAGAAGGTACTGAAGTTTCCGACTGTGTAAGTTGCATGCTATGAGTGATATGTTAATTAGTTCAAACGAGAAAGAAAATAAAATGAAGTTAGCTACTAAGATCACCCGTCCAGTCAATTGGAATAAGATCGAAGATCCAATTGATCTTGAGGTGTGGAATCGTTTAACTTCAAACTTTTGGCTACCTGAGAAGGTGCCATTAGCTAATGACATTCCTTCATGGGCAACACTTCGCCCAGATGAACAAGTATTAACTATGCGAGTATTTACTGGTTTGACCTTGTTAGACACAATTCAAGGAACTGTTGGAGCAATAACCTTAATTCCAGATGCATTAACCATGCATGAAGAGGCGGTTTATACCAACATTTCATTTATGGAATCTGTACATGCTAAGAGTTACTCTTCTATCTTCTCAACTTTGTGCGCCACAACAGATATTGATGATGCCTTTAGATGGTCAGAGGAGAATGTAAATCTACAGCGAAAAGCTGAGATCGTTCTTAATTATTACCATGGTGATAATCCACTAAAGCGCAAGGTGGCGTCCACTCTTCTAGAATCATTCTTGTTCTACTCCGGATTTTATCTACCAATGTATTGGTCATCTAGAGCTAAGCTAACTAATACTGCAGATCTAATTCGTTTAATTATTCGTGATGAAGCAGTACATGGATATTATGTTGGTTATAAATTCCAAAAGGGAATGGAGCGTGAAAATCCTGCATACCGCGCAGAGATTAAAGCTTATGCATATGACTTACTGCTTGAGTTGTATGAGAATGAGATTAAGTACACCGCAGATCTCTATGATCCACATGGTTTAACTGAGGATGTAAAGCACTTCCTACATTACAACGCTAACAAAGCGCTAATGAACCTAGGTTTTGAAGCACTCTTCCCACATGAGACTACTCAGGTAAACCCTGCAATTATGTCTGCGTTATCGCCAAATGCTGATGAAAACCATGACTTCTTCTCTGGCTCTGGTTCCTCATATGTAATTGGAAAGCATGAGGCGACAAAAGATGAAGACTGGGAGTTTTAACCCGCCAGATCAAATGGCTATCTGCTGTGATTAATTTAGATAATAATCAGGTAGGTTTTTTACTCTCAATATTTGCAGCCCTGGCCACCATGCTTGGTTGGGTAATAGTTGCGGTTAAGAAAAATCTTTCAGATTACCTAATCGCAATTGCCCTGTTGTTTGCAGCAACCGCCATGATATTGGTGAGTATCTTTGAATTAGTACCAACTGCAGATAAAGCTGGACTAGGTTTTTCAGCAATAGGCCTTTGGCTAGCAGTTGGCGCGGCAACAGTTTTACTTCTGAGATTTGGTGCTGAAAAAATAGAAAGTTCAGGCAACAAATTGGAGAAATCTGCAACCCTGGTGGCAGCGGCTTTAACATTACACAATTTTCCAGAGGGTTCAGTTGCTATTTCAACTACGATTGTTGATTTACAATCTGGATTCATTTCTGCACTTGCGATTTCACTTCATAATATTCCAGAGGGCTTGGCTATAGCTGTAACGGCGGTTGCGGCAAAAATGTCAAAACAAAAGGTCTTTTTCCTAGTAGCGGCTGCAACTACCTCTGAAATGTTAGGAGCATCTGTTGTGCTTTATGAGATTGAATCTTTGTCAATTGTGGTAGTGGCTAAATTATTAACTGTAGTTGCTGGAATTATGCTCACCGTCTCAATTTCTGAGCTTATTCCACATGGTGTGAACTCTTTAAAGGATGCTAGGAAAAATAAAAGCTAGGCAGTCGCTAATTACTATTTATTAGCGTATTCAACTGCTGATGCGATCAGGCTTTGTAATAGTTTGGTATCGACTTTCCAGTTGTTAGGTATGCCAATGGTCTTCTTATTGACCTTAAATTCTTTAAAGTAAGGAGCAAACTCCTTAAAAACTCTCTGGTTAAATGGTGCGATCAAAATGTGATTTTTAGCGGTTGAAACTCCAAAGAGATATTGCTCATCAAGCTTTAGCATTGGGTGATTCCACGCCATCACCAAATCTAATTGTGGGTGTTTGGATCTTATTGCCTTAAATATGGATTTAATCGTTTTCACCTGAATTGGATCGATTTGTTTATAGTAATCTGCAACTGAGGTAAATCTGTGGGCAGATTTTGAACCCCTTGAGTACATTACTAAGGCATTTGCATGAATTTGGGAGAAATTATATTTAACTCGCAGGTATGAGATTTGCTCTGGATACTTCTTGCCCTTCATTTTTTCCATTACTGAAAACCAATAACTCATTGGTTTTCCATGTTTTTTTTCAATTGCTGGAAAGTGAGCCTTTCGAGTCGGATCTTTGACTGGCATCTATTTGGATTTCTTTGGTTTGACTATCATCTCACTTGGATCTATTCGGTGTGCTTGAAATGAGTTGACCGCAGCATCACTGGGATAACCAATTGCTAAGCCACATAAGAGTCGATAATCCTTTGAAATATCAAACTCGCGTCGAATTACATCATCCCAAATATTTACCGCTCCTTGGGCGCAGGTACCAAGGCCGTGGGCATGGGCTGAAAGCATCAAATTCTCCATCATTAAACCTGCATCTGATGCAGCATAGATATGAAGGCTTTTATGGATGTAGATAAACAACTCAACTGGTGCACCAAAAAATGAGTAATTTTTTCCCCATTGCAAATCTCGCGCAACACGATCACCTCGTTTAATACCAAATAATTCATATAACTCTTTTCCAACTCTTTGTGCTCTGGGCCGAAGCTCGGCAACATATGGCCTAACAATTGATCTATTACTAGTTGGTAGCCCATATCTAGAGTAAATAAGTCGCAACTTATTCTTAATACCCTTTCGCATTATTTTAGATAACACACCCCACCTGGATAAGAACTCATTACTTATGCGATCTCTAACTTCACCTGTTGCAATTGCAACTTTAAATGGGCGAGTATTTGACCAGCTTGGCGCTGTTAGAGCGTCGGTAAGGATTTGATCTAAGATTTCCTGCGGAACTGGGGTTGGAAGAAAATCTCTAGTACTTCTTCTTGAGGATAAAAATTCAGAGATCCGTTTTGGATCTGGCTGGGTGGAGCTCATCTAGTAATTCTAACTCTAAATTCCAATCATCTACCTATTTTCAAAATACCTACTCACGAAAATACTTACCGACTGAGGAATTGAATAAGTTGATCCCGCTTTTCAACAAGATGCTTATACTCAAGCATCTCAGGAGAGAGGGAGGCGAGTGTGGCAGCAAATTGTCTTGCAGATTCTGGATCTGACTTAATCCAATTTAGTGGCTCACTTCGATTTCGAATTGTAAAAAGCAGGTATTTTTTGTCCTGTGATGCAGTCAAAGTTTGACGCTCAGTTCGCCACCAATAATCTTCAACCTGAGCTGTTTTTTCAATGTAAAACGGTTCATGAAGTAGTGATGTTTCATGTAGTGACCAGTTCTTGCGCCAAACGGGTCTATCTACTCTAACTTTATTGAAAGTCTCACTCATAAATGGTTTTAATGCTTGGTCATACCCTGGAACTGGTATATGAATCTCATCGATACTTTTCCCAATTTTTTCAATCAAATTCCACCTAGATGGGAAAATTACCACCGCTGCTACTAATCGCCACCGCCCATCTGCTAGGTGGAGTAAACACAGATCCTCTGCGATCACCTTAGCTAATTGAAGGAATGGATGATCTTGCGATATGTCTACTTCAAATCCAGTTGGTTTGTGTAAAACTTTCTGACCATTGACTTGATAATCTGAATGATTCTGACTTAAGTTTTTAACAATGTCCTCGGCAAAATCTAGCGCTGATTCTTCATGCCCTTGCTCAATCTGAAAAACTTGCTCTCTATTTGCCTGGAGAATTCTATTTCTTTCGAATAACTGATTATTTAAATCTGGACCACCTTCGAGCCAATTTTTAGTATCTAATTCCCGTAATCCCATATTAAGCCGAAAAGGTTTACCATCGCTTGGAGGTGGGTAGGCAAAAGCGTTACTCATTACTTAATTATGGTGGACGATACTGGGATCGAACCAGTGACCCCTTCCATGTCAATACATTGTTTATGTAGTTTTAACTTCGTC
>CAYFKM010000074.1:0-4683 GCA_964344025.1 uncultured Candidatus Nanopelagicus sp.
AGCTTTGCCACTAAGTACCTTATAGGCATCACGTAATTGTGGGGCTGTTGCCAATTTATCTTGCAACTCTGAGATCGGTATAGATCGTTTTGCAACATCTTCAAGTACTCCCTCAATTATTGCCGTAAGTGCGTTGGACTCACTCAATTGTTGGATCCTTTCCTTCGGAAAGTAATGTCCATTTAGTTTTCGGTTTTGCTTGATACTTATTTGAATTCTTACCCTTACTTAATCGCCTTATTAGGAACAGTGCAATTGTTATAAGAAAAATACTGGCAAATATTGATGACTTCATCAATTTACCTTTATTGAATTAGCCGAAGCAATTGCCCCTAGCACCGCAGCTGCCTTATTTATGCACTCTTGGTTCTCAAGCTCAGGATTTGAATCTGCAACAATTCCGGCTCCTGCTTGCACATATGCAGTTCCATCCTTAATCACAGCAGTTCGAATTGCAATACAGGTATCAATATTTCCCATGAAATCAAAGTATCCGATTGTGCCACCATAAATTCCACGTTGATTTATTTCGTTTTCTTCAATAATTTCCATTGCCCTAGGTTTAGGTGCTCCAGACAAGGTGCCAGCTGGAAAAACTGAAAGTAAAGCCTCAATTGGTCGTACATCTGAACGCAATCTCCCGATTACTGTGGAGACAATGTGCATCACATGAGAGTACTTTTCTATTTGCATAAATTCAGTGACTTCAACGGATCCCGGAGTACATACTCGACCTAAATCATTTCTACCTAGATCAACCAGCATTAAATGCTCTGCTCGCTCTTTTGGGTCTTTAAGAAGTTCATCGGCAATTTTGTCATCAACTTCTTCATCAATGCTTCTTGCTCGAGTGCCAGCAATGGGGTGAATCATTACTTGATCACCGTTTACTTTTACCAGTGCCTCTGGACTAGAACCGACAACTGATAAGCCGTTATCAAATCTAAATATATACATGTACGGACTTGGATTTTGCTCTCTAAGAACTTCGTAGATGTCATATGGGTCGCAGGTAATTTGCATTGAGAATCGCTGCGAAAGCACAACTTGGAAAGCCTCACCAGACTTAATTTCCTCTTTAATTCCAAGTACTTTTGAAATGTAATCTTCATCTGTGGTGTTTCGCAAATATTCAGGTTTTAATCGTTCTGAAGTCTGAACAGATCTAGGCGTACTATTTCGGTTTAAATCTGCCTCCATTTTATCCAAGCGAATTAATGAGTTTTCATAAGCAGAATCAACTCTTTCACTACTCCCATCCCAGTTAATAGCGTTTGCTATCAAAGTTACTTCACCTTTCAAATGATCAAAGACAGCAAGATCGGAGGTGAGCATCATCGCAATTTCTGGGATTTGAATATCCTTGATCGTAAGCGAAGGAATTTTCTCAAGTCTTCTAACAATTTCATATCCGAGGTACCCGACAAGGCCACCGGTTAAAGGTGGCAGGTTTGGTAATTTCGGTGAGCGCAAATGTGAGGTTGAAATTCTGAGGGCAGATAATGGATCTATGCCGCTCGGTGCACCAGCCGGCATCACACCACTCCAAAAAGCTAAACCATTTTCTTCAGTAAGTGTTGCCTGGCTATTAACACCAATGAATGAGTAACGCGCCCAAATTCCAGATTCAGCAGATTCGAGTAAAAAAGTTCCAGCTCTATTTCCAGCTAATTTTGTATAAATAGATAGTGGTGTCTCATTTTTGCTCATTATTTTTCTTGCAACTGGAATCACATTGTTCCCGCGAGCGTGCTCACGAAATTCCGCTAACGACATTAATGTTTTTTCCACAACCATATTGTGCCGTACAGGTTTACTACCGGGATACCAATAAATTAGGTGTAAAGCTGAGTTGAAGACTCTCTAAACCGGAAGGCAATCAGGACCAAGAACTGTTTTAAGATCTGCACTCAAACTTGGCGATGATGTTACTTTTAATCCTTCATCCAACTTCAAAACCGTATTTTTTGATCCATCAGCCAGTCGCAGGTGAACCTCTCTTCCTCCCGGATGAGAGCGCAATATCTCTTTTACACGATCAATTACTGGGGGTGTACACCGTGACATCTCCATGGAGATAACTAGGGGCCCAGTTGGAACTATATTTAAATCCGGCAAACTCAGATCAAGTGCTGAAACTCTTGCTTGATCTTCCCGCTTATCAACCCGGCCTCGGATTGCAACTATTCGATCTTCAACCAAATTAACGCCATGAGTTGCATACGAATTAGAGAAAAATAAAACATCGATAGCCCCCTCTAAATCTTCAACAGTAACTATTGCCCAAGGTGTCCCCTGCTTTGAGACTTTACGTTGAATCTGGGTGATTAATCCGCAGATAGTAATAATTTGATCATGCGAACTTTCGGAAATCTGGCTGATTGTAAAATCTGAAACCGATTTTAATATGTGCTCCACCCCCAAGAGTGGGTGATCTGAAACATACAACCCAAGCATCTCCCTCTCATATCCCAGCAAAACCATCTTTTCCCACTCATTCTTAGGAATATCAAGTTCCACCCCACTAACTGAGGTTGTCGCATTTGTTTCTCCAAACAAATCAAACTGGCCGATGGACTCTGCTCGCTTAGCTTCTGAGACTGCATCCAAAGCTTCAAGGTAGACCATCATTAATCCTCGTCGTGTATGACCTAAGGAATCAAATGCGCCTGCTTTAATTAGCGATTCAATGCTTTTTTTATTACAAACAATTGCATCAACTTTTGATAAAAAATCACCAAAATTAACGTACTTACCTTTTTCAGATCTACTCTGAATTATTGAAGCAACTACATTTTCTCCAACATTTCTTATTGCAGTAAGCCCATATCTAATATCAACTCCTCGAGGAGTATATTCAGAATCTGATTCGTTTACATCCGGAGGTAAAACTTTAATTCCCATACGACGACATTCATTTAGGTATAAAGCGCTCTTATCCTTATCATCACGAACACTAGTTAGCAGTGCAGCCATGTACTCAGTTGGAAAATTTGCTTTCAAGTACGCTGTCCAAAACGAGAGTAAACCATATCCTGCGCTATGAGCTCGATTAAACGCATAATCTGAAAATGGAATTAAAGTCTGCCATAATTTTTCAATTGCATCAGAAGTAAATCCATTAGATTTCATGCCCTCTTCAAAATGCACCTTTTCTTTGTCAAGAATCTCCTTATTCTTCTTTCCCATTGCCTTTCTGAGCAGGTCAGCTCGACCTAATGTGAAACCTGCAACTTTTCTTGCAATAGCTAATACCTGTTCTTGATAAACAATTAAGCCATAAGTGTCCTTCAATATTTCATTTAACGGCTTCTCTAACTCAGAATGTATGGCAACTGGATTCTTTCTGCCGTTTTTATAATCAGCATATTTATTATGCGAATCCTCACCCATTGGACCTGGTCGATATAAGGCAATTACAGCTGAAATATCCTCAAAGCTATCTGGTGCCATAGATCTTAGAAGTGCTCTAATCGGTGCACTATCTAGTTGGAATACGCCTAAGGTATCTCCCCTGGAAAGTAACTCAAAAGTCTTTTTGTCTTTTAGCGGTAGATCTTCAAGGACAATCTTTTTACCCAAATTCTTCTCTATATTTATTAGACAATCATCTAATACTGAAAGGTTTCTCAATCCCAAAAAATCCATTTTAAGTAATCCGATTGCTTCGCAAGCACCCATATCAAATTGAGTGATTACAGCCCCATCTGATTCACGTCTGTGAATTGGAATTACATCGAGTAAAGGCTCTTTACTTAAAATTACACCAGCTGCATGCACACCCCATTGTCGTTTAAGACCCTCAATCCCTCGGGCAGTGTCAACGATCCGTTTAGAATCTGGATCACTTTCATACAAATTTCTAAACTCAGAAGCTTCGCCATATCGATCATCCTCAACATCAAATATGCCACTTAGGGAAATATCTTTGCCCATAACCGAAGGTGGCAATGATTTTGTAAGTTTCTCACCAAGTGCGTAGGGATACCCAAGCACCCTAGTTGAATCTTTAATGGCCTGCTTTGATTTAATAGTTCCGTAGGTAATTATTTGCGCTACCCGGTCATCGCCATACTTAGCAGTGGCGTATTGAATCATCTCCGATCTGCGTCGTTCATCAAAATCTAAATCGATATCTGGCATGGAAATACGCTCTGGATTTAAAAATCTTTCAAATAGTAATCCAAATTTAATTGGATCTAAGCCAGTAATGCCAAGTGCGTATGAGACTAAAGAGCCAGCAGCAGATCCTCTTCCTGGTCCAACTCTTATTCCAACCTTTCGAGCGTGATTACATAGATCCGATACCACTAAGAAGTATCCAGGAAATCCCATCTTAATCATGACATCAAGTTCAAAATCTAATCTCTCTTGATACTCAGTTGGAATCTCACCATTTAGTCTGTTTGCTAAACCCGAATTAGCAACCTTTACCAGCCAACTGTCCTCTGTTTCCCCTTGAGGTACCTCAAATCGTGGAAGTAAGTTCTCGCCTTCGCGCATTTTTACTTCACATCGTTCAGCAATGATTAGAGTGTTGTCACAAGATTCTGGAATATCTTTGAATAGCGTTCTCATTTGGGCAGCACTCTTCAAGTAAAATTCGGAGTTTTCAAACTTAAATCGCTTTGGATCAGCAAGCGTGGAACCTGATTGCACACAAAGCAATACTTCATGAGCTGA
>CAYFKM010000075.1:0-1682 GCA_964344025.1 uncultured Candidatus Nanopelagicus sp.
CAAGTGAATCTAATATCTCTCTATTTGTAACTAAAATATCAAATGCTTCTTGATGAGCATTTTCAATAAGTTCTCGTATTTCACCATCGACTATTGCTGCTACATTTTCAGAGTAATCCCTCTGATGTCCGTAGTCCCTACCTAAAAACGGTTGAGAATCTGAAATCCCTAATTTAATTGCACCAAGTTTTTGAGTCATTCCATATTGGGTAACCATAGCTCGGGCAAGATTTGTAGCCTTTTCAATATCGTTTGATGCACCAGTTGTTGGATCATGGAAAATCAACTCTTCAGCTGCCCTTCCACCCATTGTGTAAGCAAGCTGATCCAACATTTGATTTCTGGTAACTGCATATCTATCTTCATCCGGTAATACCATTGTGTAACCGAGTGCTCTACCTCTTGGCATAATTGTTACTTTATGTACTGGGTCAGTATGTGGAAGCGCATGCGCAACTAATGCATGTCCACCTTCATGATAAGCAGTAATTCTTCGCTCTTCTTCAGTCATTAATCTAGAAACTTTTTGCGGCCCAGCCATTACGCGATCAATTGCTTCATCAATATCGGAGTTCTTAATTGTTTTGCGCTCTTCACGTGCAGCTAATAATGCTGCTTCATTTAAGACATTTGCTAAATCTGCACCAGTAAAACCTGGAGTACGCTTGGCATAATTATTTAAATCAACATCCTTAGTGACCATTTTACCTTTTGCATGCACAGCAAGAATGGCTGCCCTTCCTTTTAAATCAGGTCGATCGACAGTTATTTGTCGATCAAATCTTCCTGGTCTTAGAAGTGCAGGATCCAAAACATCTGGCCGATTAGTAGCAGCAATCAAAATAACCTGACCATTTGCATCAAAACCATCCATCTCGACTAAAAGTTGGTTAAGGGTTTGTTCGCGCTCATCATTACCGCCACCAAGTCCAGCTCCACGCTGGCGGCCAACTGCATCAATTTCATCGATAAAAACAATTGCAGGTGAATTTTGTTTTGCTTGAGCGAACAAATCCCGCACTCTTGAGGCGCCAACTCCAACAAACATCTCAACAAATTCAGATCCAGATATTGAATAAAATGGGACCTTAGCTTCTCCGGCAACAGCTCGCGCTAATAAGGTCTTTCCTGTTCCGGGCGGACCATAAAGCAAGACACCCTTTGGAATTTTTGCACCAATTGCTTTGTACTTATCCGGACTAGCAAGAAAATCTTTAATCTCTTTGAGCTCAGCTACCGCTTCATCAGCTCCTGCAACATCGGCAAATGTATTTGTTGGTATCTCTTTATTATGTAATTTGGCTCGTGATTTTCCAAATGAAAATACTCTGCCACCCTGACCGCCGCCCATAAACAATAAAAGTAAAAAAATAATTAATAAAATCGGTAAAATGCTTAGTATTAGAGAGACAAAAAATGATTGCTTTGGTACTTCAACATCCCAATTAGTTGTAGGTGGATTACTAGTTAGTAATTCAACTATTAATGACTCTTGACCTACTACATAAGAAGCTTCAAGATTTGAAGCGCCATCTACAAACTCACCATCTTTTAATACAACTCTAACCTTTTGTTCACGATCAATTACAGTTGCTGATTTAACATTATTTTGAGAAATCTCGTTAAGAATTACTGATGTTTCAACCTTTGTAAATTCTTTGCCAGTTGTTGAAATTTGACCA
>CAYFKM010000075.1:1692-4603 GCA_964344025.1 uncultured Candidatus Nanopelagicus sp.
ACCAAAAATACTTACAGCAATCAGGGCAGCGATAATCCAAAAAAGTGGTCCACGAAATATTCGCCTTGCCATTTGCGGAGATGGCTTTACCGATTTTTTACCAGGCCTAAATCCTTTAAGGCCAGAAGGTTTAAATTTCTTTTTTTGCGCCACCGATTACTTCTCTTTCTTAATACTGTTATAGGGGCTTAAGAATAAAGGTGTTTCGCAAGAACGCCAATAAACGGCAAATTTCGATACTTCTGATTGAAATCTAGGCCATAACCCACAACAAACTCACTTGGAATATCAAAGCCCACATACTTTGCCTCTACTTTTACCTTAGCTGCTTCTGGCTTTCGTAATACAGTCAATATCGAAACTGATTTAGCACCTCGTGATAATAAATTTTCAGTTAACCAAGATAGGGTTAATCCAGTATCTAATATGTCTTCAATTATTAGAACTTCGCGACCTAAAATATCGCCATCTAAATCTTTAAGAATTTTAACGACTCCGCTTGATTTTGTGCTGGCACCGTAGGATGAAACCGCCATCCAATCCATATCAACATGTCGTTGCAAGTAACGTGAAAAATCTGCCATTGCCATAATGGCACCCTTTAAAACTCCTACTAAAACTAAGTCCCTACCCTCGTAATCCTTTTTAACTTGTTCAGCCATTTCTTTTAAACGATTTTGAATTTGCTCCTCGCTGGCAATCACTCTTTCGATGTCATTACCAAGGGCTGATAGATCCACGATTCTCCTTTATTGGTTTGAGAGGATAATTCTGCCTGAATTTCTTAAAACCTTCACATTTCCAGGAAGTGCAACCTCTTTTTGCCCATGCCACTGAGAAATTAGGCTTTCCACACTACTAATGTGATCAGCACTCAATGATCCAATTGGGGCACCAGCATTATAAATTGCAAGTCGTAGAACCCTAGTCCTAATTGCCTTTGGCAGTTTCTCTAAATCACTGACCTCTAAATTCAATTTATCAACTTGATTGAAAAATTCATGGGCAAATCCATCCAGTGCATCTGCATCATCCCGTAATAGGTCAGAGCTTCTGGCAAGTGCTTCGGCAATTTTTGGACCTAAATTATTTTCGATAACTGGTAGGACATTTTTTCTAACTCGCACCCTAGTAAATCTCTCATCATCGTTATGTGGATCATGCCAAATCTCAATACCACCTTCAATGCATGCCGCTTGCGTTACTGATCGAGAAATCTTCAACAACGGTCTAACAAACTTATTATTTTGAACTGCCATTCCAGATAATGATCTACTTCCTGAACCCCTAGCCAATCCAAGTAAAACATTCTCGGCTTGATCATTTAAAGTATGGGCTAACAAAAAATATTTTGCATTATAGGCATCAATAAACTGATTAAAGATCTGATATCTAGCTCTTCTGGCTGACGCCTCAAGTCCATCTGTAATCACTACTTGCGCTTTTGCAGTTTCTACTTGGTTGAAACCAATTTTTTTCAATTGTTCAATTGTTCTAAGAGTTACTTGCGCAGATTCGGGTTGTAATCCATGATCAACAACAACTGGAATTACATTTTTATTTTCGGTTTCAAGACATAAAGCAAGAGCCAGTGCCATAGAATCAGTTCCGCCTGAACAACCAAATAAAATTGGTTGCGAATCATTTTCTAGCCAAGGCTTAATAGCTTTGCGGATTTGCCAAAGCGCAGCTGATTCGGAGGTATTCACATCTCCTAGATTAGACCCGGCCTGCGTATGGCATTAAACCTTTAACATTGTAGATACTTGAATATAACAAACCACCCTTTTTTGAGTGAGCTTCCCACATCATGCCATCGCCAGCATAAATACTTATATGGTGAATAGTGCTAACAGTTCCCTTGTATGAGTAGAAAAGTAAGTCGCCAGGAACCATTTGGCTTAAGGGCACCCGCTTGGTGGCTACCCAATAAAGTGAGGAGTTAAGCCGATCCCAATTTGGCCAACCCAATCCAGCAGATCTATAGGCTGCATAAACTAAGCCGGAACAATCAAATGCATTTGGCCCTTCATCTCCCCATACATAAGGTTTCTTTGCTAAAACTTGTTTCTTGGCGAACTCAACTGCTTGCGCTCGCATTACCTCATTAGATCTTGTACTACTTCTTCCAGTAAAACCAATATCTGGCCAAATCTTGGATTGATCTGGGGTTAATTCCGCAATACCGGCATTTGCCTCTTCTAATAATGCAATCTGCCGTTGCTGTTCTAGGGTCAATCTCTTTTTCTGAGCAACAGCTAACTCTTTCGCTAACTTATCTTGAACAGCCTGTAATTTATCAACCTCTTCTTTCTGCAATGCTGCAGCTTCATCTGCCTCCTTTTTCGCTGCAGCTACTTTGACTGTGGCTGCTGCTTGAGCTTGCTTAGCAAGATCAGCCTCTTTTTGAGCAGCAGATGCCACAACCTCAGCAGATTTAAATCTATCTAGCGCCTTAGAGTTGTTATCCCCCAAAGCATCTAACGCATTTAGTCGATCTGCTAAATCTTGAGGACCATCAGCGTGCAGTATTGAATCTAAATTTGTAAAACCACCACCCATAACATATGCATTCACAGCAAGCTTTCCGATTGTTCGCTTACCAGCGCTTACAGATTCTTGTGCTGCTTGTAAATGTTTCATTGCCACTTCGGCTTTTTTAGTTTTCGCTTTTAAATCACTCTGGGCTGCTAGATAAAGTTTACGTTTTTTATTTGCAATGTCGGTCAGCTGCCTCAAAGTCTTCTTTGCACTATTCAACTTTTTCGCGGCAGCATCTGCTGCCGCCTTTTTCTCAGCTTCAAGTTTCTTGGCAGCATCTATCTGCGCTTGTGTAGGTTTAGGTGTAGCAGCTAATGCAGAACTTGGTATAAGACTAATCACAAGGGCAAAAATAAATATTTTTCTATTC
>CAYFKM010000076.1:0-425 GCA_964344025.1 uncultured Candidatus Nanopelagicus sp.
GTTTGATAATGGTCGTCGTGGCCGTCCAGTAACTGGACCTGGAAACCGCCCACTTAAATCTCTATCTGACATGCTAAAAGGTAAGCAGGGACGTTTCCGTCAAAACTTGCTTGGTAAGCGCGTTGATTACTCTGGCCGTTCGGTAATCGTAGTTGGTCCTCAACTTAAGCTGCACCAATGTGGTCTTCCTAAGCAAATGGCTTTGGAATTATTCAAACCATTTGTGATGAAGAGATTAGTTGATTTAAACCATGCTCAAAATATTAAATCTGCAAAGCGCATGGTTGAGCGTGCCAGACCAGTTGTTTGGGATGTTTTAGAAGAGGTAATTGCTGAGCATCCAGTATTACTAAACCGTGCACCAACTCTGCACCGTCTTGGTATTCAAGCTTTCGAACCACAATTGGTTGAAGGTAAGGCTATTC
>CAYFKM010000076.1:435-2886 GCA_964344025.1 uncultured Candidatus Nanopelagicus sp.
AACTCAGGACATGGTGCTTGGTCTTTACTTCCTAACCTCACTTCGTGAAAAACAATTAGGAGAGGGCAGAGCGTTCTCATCAATTGCTGAAGCAGTAATGGCATTTGATCAGGGCAGCCTTTCACTTCAAGCGAAAATTAAACTTCGTATTGATAAGAGTGGGATAGCAGAGATTCGTGAAACTACATTAGGAAGAGCTTTGTTTAATGAGGTTTTGCCAGCTGATTTCCCATTTGTTGATTACGATGTAACTAAGAAACTTCTTGGTTTAATTGTTGACAACTTAGCTGAAGGTTATGCAAAGGTAACTGTGGCGCAGACATTAGATGCGCTTAAGTCACTTGGTTTCTACTGGGCAACTCGTGCTGGTGTAACTATCTCAATTAATGATGTTGTAACTCCAGGTCGCAAGCGCGAAATCTTGGAAGGATATGAAACTAAGGCGGATAAGGTTCAATCTCAATATGAAAAGGGATTGATTACCGATGATGAAAGACGCCAAGAGCTAATTGAGATTTGGACACTTGCAACTAATGAGGTTGCAAAGGAGATGGAAGATAACTTCCCTCGCACCAATCCAGTTTGGATGATGGTTTTCTCAGGTGCTCGTGGAAACATGATGCAAATCCGACAAATTGCAGGTATGCGCGGACTTGTGGCTAATCCAAAGGGTGAAATTATTCCTCGTCCGATTAAATCCAACTTCCGTGAAGGTCTATCAGTACTTGAGTACTTCATTTCAACTCACGGTGCACGTAAAGGCTTGGCCGATACCGCATTACGTACAGCAGATTCTGGTTACCTAACCCGTCGCCTTTGCGATGTGGCTCAAGATGTAATTATTCGTGAAGAAGATTGCGGTACAGATCGCGGACTAACATTACGTATTGCAGCTAAAGATGCATCTGGCAAATTAGTTCGTGATGATCATGTTGAGACTTCACTATTTGGAAGAAACCTTGCTGAAGATGTTTCAGCATCCGGCAAGGTAATTCTTACTGCTGGCACCGATCTAGGTGATAGAAATATCGACACCTTGGTAGCTGCTGGAGTTGAAGAGGTAAAAGTTCGCTCAGTACTAACTTGCGATAGCAAGGTCGGTCAGTGCGCAATGTGTTACGGCCGATCAATGGCGGCTGGAAAATTAGTTGATGTCGGCGAAGCGGTAGGAATTATTGCAGCGCAATCAATTGGAGAGCCAGGAACTCAGTTAACAATGCGTACCTTCCACACCGGTGGTGCTCAATTACTTGGTGAAACACAAATTACCCATGGTCTACCTCGTGTTCAAGAGTTATTTGAAGCTAGAACACCAAAGGGTGTGGCACCTATTGCTGAAACTGCTGGAACAGTCTCATTCCTAGAGGATACAAAGGGTAAGAAGATTGTCGTTACTCCAGATGATGGTGGTGAAGCGGTTGCATATCCAATTACACGTCGTCAAAAACTTCTAGTCGAAGAGGGATCACGGGTGATCGTTGGCCAACAATTAGTTGTTGGTGCAATTGATCCTAAACAAGTACTTCGAATCCTTGGACCTCGTCAAACTCAGATTCACTTAGTAAGTGAAATTCAAGAGGTTTATCGTATGCAAGGTGTATCAATTCACGATAAGCACATTGAAATTATTGTTCGCCAAATGCTTAAGCGCATTACAGTGCTAGAGCCAGGTGATACTGATCTACTTCCAGGTGAGTTAGTAGAACGCGGTCGTTTTGAAGAAGAGAACCGTCGTGTTGTTTCAACTGGCGGTAAAGCTGCTTCAGGTCGTCCAGAGCTTATGGGAATTACCAAAGCATCTCTAGCTACTGAATCCTGGTTATCTGCTGCATCATTCCAAGAGACAACTCGCGTCTTAACCGATGCTGCATTATCTGAAAAGAGTGATCCATTACTTGGACTAAAGGAAAACGTAATTATCGGTAAGTTAATCCCAGCTGGAACTGGACTTGCTCGTTATCGCAACGTTCGAGTTGAGCCAACTGAGGAGGCAAAGGCTGCGGTCTATGCTGCTTACGATGAGTATGAGTTCACACCATTTGAGTCACAAGGATCAGGTGAAGCAGTTCGTTTGGATGAGTTCGAAGTAAGGTAATTTAAAATCCTAGAAAGTGGCCGGTGCTAATTAAATAGCATCGGCCACTTTGCATTTCACAGAACTACTACCAACTTTAGAAACTTGATCTGGTCTAATATTTGTCTGACCAGAGTAAATTGTTGCAGGATTTGGTGAAAAGCTTAATCCCTCAGTGCTCCAACTTATTATTTCTTTATTGCCCTTATCAAAAGCCGTGATTTCACAACGATAACTTTGATTACCTGTGATCCCTAAAATATTAAATTCAGAGACTACGTAGTAGCCAGTTTCAGGATCATGAATAGTTCTGGTTTTAACAACTTTAACCTTTGCTTCTAAATATGGTGGAACCTTATTTATATAAGAGTTATTAT
>CAYFKM010000076.1:2896-4529 GCA_964344025.1 uncultured Candidatus Nanopelagicus sp.
ATATTTCACTGATATTCGAACAATCTGGCTCATTTGGATATACGCAATCTTGAACACCACTAACACTAAAAACATGTGATTGATCGCTCCATTGCATTACTCCCCAATCCGGGGCTTCATTTGGATTAGCAATTACATTCCATACACTCTTCTGCCAAAGATAGAGAATTACAGCTGCAACCGGCTCTCCTTTTGTTGGTGTGTAAACAATTTTTGCCGATTGAATCGGCTTAAACCCACCTGGGCCAAAGGTATTGGTGAGCTCATCTTCCGTAATTGGTTGTAATTTAACCCTTGGGAATAGATGCAATGGTAATTTCATATCAAAAGGAATTAAACCTAAACCTTGGTTATAAGTTATAGAATTGCAATTTTCAATTGGTTGATATGTAAAACCTTCTCCTACTAATTCACTTCCATTTAGGTTATAAGTAATTTGCCTATTTGATTCAACACCCTCAGATTGAAATGTGAAATTAATAACTAATTTTTGATTAATCAACTCTCCTTTAAAAACTCCCTAAGAGCTATATTTTTGGTAGTTTTGAATTATTAATTCACCAGTAATTGCTTTGCCATCCTGTTTTTGGATAGTTAATAGTGAATTACTATCTGAAACTTTGGCATGATAGCACGGCATTAATTTAGAATCAGATGTTTTTAATTTTGGTAGCATCAGACCTAAGATAAAAGCAATTATTAAAAAAGAGAAAGTAATTAATAAAACTTTTTTACTTTTCATACTATCCTTTTAAAAATACCGTAAGGGCTCCAGCAATAAAATGACATATAAATGCAGCGGCTGTTAATACATGAAATAATTCGTGAAAGCCAAACCAATTGATTGAGAAATTTGGCTTTTTCAACGCATAAATAATTCCACCCATTGAGTATAAAATTCCGCCGACTATTATTAAGATAAATATTGCGACGCCACCTTTACTTAAAAACTCTGGTAAGTAGATTAATGCTGCCCAACCTAAGGCAATATAACCTCCAACATATAAGCCCCTAGGAGCTGTGAGCCAGAAGATTCTAAGTAGCGAGCTTAGAACCGCTCCACCCCAAGCCAAAATTAATAAAACTTTTGCTTGGGTCGGTTGTAGTAAATAAATTGCAAATGGTGTGTAGGTACCTGCAATTAAAATTGCGATATTTGAATGATCAATCCGGCGCCAAATTGCTCGATTTTTATCGGTCCAACCCACACGGTGGTATAAGGCACTGCAGGTAAATAAGGTAACTGCAGTCAAGGTGAAGATGCCCAAAGTTATTCGACCACGAAGTTCATCGGCCAAGGTTATGAGAGTTAAGCCCGCCACCAAACTTATTGGTGACATAACCAGGTGGATGATTCCTCTTAATTTTGGCTTTTCCATCTATCAACCTTAGGCGCAGGCACTCTGAAAGATTCGGCGTGTCGTAAATGGGTGATTGGCAATATAAGGAGTAAGAGCACCGTTTTGACCCACCCAGCATCGCTGGGCTACCCTTGCCGACCTTGCTCTTTTATTTAAGAGCCGCATCAAACACGCAAATTAATTGTGTGTGATCTGCAAGGACCGGGCAACACACCCGACCTCGTGGGTCGGTAAGCGGAGCGTGAATAGCAAAGTGTAAGGACAAATAATTT
>CAYFKM010000077.1:0-4203 GCA_964344025.1 uncultured Candidatus Nanopelagicus sp.
TGATCAGTAATTGCCAAAACTGAAATTCCACTTGCTAGCGCTTTGTTAACTAATTCGGTTGGAGTATCAGTTCCATCACTACAAGTAGTATGAGTATGTAAATCAATCATTGCCTTACCTGATTATCTTGATTCGATCTAAGGACAAATATTGAGCACCCGAAAATTAGCCCGATTATTCCCGGTATTGTTCCAACAGGTGGTTGTTGCCCTAACCAAATAAAGGCAAGGATCGCACTTACTGGAACTTCAAAAAATACAATTAAAGAGACAACAACAGGCGATACACGTTTTAATGAGAAGTTAAAAAGAGTATGACCCAGTAATTGCGCACCAATTATTAAAGCTAACAACAATAACCAATCATATGAAGTAAAACCAGCCAGTGGTGAATCGGTAAGAATCACAACTGGTAAAACTGATACGGCACAAACTAAGTAACAAATTGATGTAAATGTTGATGTAGAAATATCTTTTTGTGCTTTAGATCCAATCAACATATAGCTTGCCCCTAAGGCACCACCAATAATTGCAAGTAAATCGCCTTGAAAAGATCGAAGTGATAAGTTCAAATCTATTCCAGTAATAACTAATACAGAAAAAAATGCGATCAGCATGCCGCTAATTGATCTTTTAGGTATATGTCCGCCCTTAAATTTTATGAATAATGCTGCAAATATTGGCTGTGTAGCGGTAAGAGCTGTACCGGTTGCAACACTAGTTAATCTCATGGACCAAAAAAAACATAAAAAATGCGCAGCAAGGATCATTCCAGCCAGTGCAGACCAATAAATGGAAATTATTTGTGTTTTAGATCTCCATTCCTGCCTACTGATAGCAAATGGCAACATTAGTAGACCGCCGATCAAATTTCGGAGGAAAATTAAAGAGGGGACTGGAATCAAGCTCTTGGCAATAATTGGACCAGATGTTCCAATTCCAATAATTCCAACGGCTAATAGCGGGATATCCCTACCCGTTGGAAGTTTGGTGTGGTAATGATCCTTCACAGGTGAAACCTATCTGAAATTAAATATTATTATGAATCACTACCTTAGCGATACCCTTGCCTTATGAATACAACTAGAGGCTTCCAATTAGAGCGTGTATTCCTAGCGAGATTAGCTGGTACTGGTGTTTTTGATCCAAATGGCGACCAGGTTGGAAAAGTTAGGGATGCGGTGGCGACTATGCGCTCTAACAATCAATCACCAAGAATTTTAGGATTTATTGTCGAAGTTCCACCTCGTAAAAGAATTTTTGTTCCGATAACTCGAGTTACCTCTATAAATAATGGGCATGTAATAATTACTGGTCTTCTCAATATGCGAAGATTTGAACCAAGGACAAATGAAATTACAGTGCTTTCAGAATTCTTAGATCGTTCAGTAACTTTAGTTGAAACAAATGAAAAGGTTACTGTTGAAGATGTTGCCATGGAGTTATCAAAGACCGGAGATTGGTTCATTGAAAAAGTCCATGTTATGAAACGTAGTACTGGATTTCGCAGGCGAGGAACATCAATTACAGTTGAATGGTCTGATATAACTGGATTTACAATTGGAGAAAGCAATCATGGCGTAAGTAATTTACTTGGAACCTTAGCTAACTTAAGAGCTGCTGATCTAGCCTCTGTTTTGCATGATTTAAATATAAAGCGAAGGGTTGAAGTTGCTAGAGCACTAGATGACGAGCGGTTAGCTGATGTACTTGAAGAGATGGATGAGGCATCTCGCGTGGAGTTATTAGCTGAGCTTGAAGGTGAGCGAGCCGCGGATGTACTAGAGGAGATGGATCCAGATGATGCCGCTGATTTATTACGTGAAGTAGGTCAAGAACGTGCACAAGCATTGTTGGCGTTAATGGAGCCAGAGGATGCTGAGGATGTTCAAAGACTTATGCATTATGAAGATTACTCTGCAGGCGGAATGATGACTACTGAACCAATAGTTCTTACCGCCGACTCAACAGTTGCTGAAGCGCTTGCAAAAGTTAGAGCCTCTGAGATTTCAGCAGGGCTTGCATCACAAGTGTTCATCTGCCGCCAACCAATTGAAACTCCAACTGGGCGCTTCATGGGCGTAGTTCATATTCAACGATTATTAAGAGAACCGCCAGCAACTCTTTTGGGTGGAATTTTAGATAATGACATCGTGCCTCTTTCTCCTGAGGCTAATTTGAATGAAGTGTCATTGTATTTGGCTAGCTATAACTTACTTGCTGTGCCTATTGTTGATACCAATGATCGGTTATTGGGAGTGGTCACAGTTGATGATGTGTTAGACCATTTACTCCCAGAGAACTGGCGACATGACGAGGCTTTAAAACAAGAAAGTGAGGCGAGATAATCATGGCAAAAGAGAAATTAAATAAGAACTCACTTGAGTTCCCACGAGAGGCTCGTAGGAGCTTAAAACCATCTTATGACCCAGAGGCATTTGGTCGTTGGTCAGAAAAATTCGCTAGGTTTTTAGGCACAGCCAGATTTCTAGTATTCATGACGGTTTTTGTATTATTTTGGATCACTTGGAATTTTTCAGCTCCAGATAATTTAAAATTTGATGAGTATCCATTTATATTTTTAACACTTTTACTATCACTGCAGGCCTCCTACGCTGCCCCACTAATTTTGCTTGCCCAAAATAGACAGGCAGATCGAGACAGAATTCAAGGTAACCAAGACCGGGAACGAGATGAAAGAAATATTGCAGATACTGAATACCTGGCTAGAGAATTGGCAAGCTTGCGAACATCGGTGAATGAGGTTACAACTAGAGACCACCTAAGAAGTGAACTTGCTGATGCTATTGAGGAAATTGTTGAAAAGTTAAAGAAGAAAAACTAGGTATTTACGTTAAGTCTAACTCCTACTAGGGATTTTGGCCGGATAATAATCTGATCAAGAATTTCATTAAATATCTTTTTATACGTTGAGTCAGATAAGACAATTGGATTTCCCTCATCTCCACCTTCTCTAAGTTCTGAGTTAAATGGAATTTTTGCAAGCAGTGGCACTTCAGCCCCGACTAATACTCCGAGTCGCCTAGCAGTCTCTTCACCACCACCACTTCCAAAAACTGAAAGTTTTTCTCCACACTTTTTGCACTCTGAATCTGACATATTCTCAATTACGCCAATTACAGGTTGCTTAATTTGATGAGCAATACGGCCAGCACGTTCTGCAACTTCAGCCGCTGCTATTTGAGGTGTTGTTACTACAATAATTTCAGATGTTGGAATTAGTTGACCAAGCGATATCGCAATATCACCAGTGCCAGGTGGTAAATCTAAAAGTAATAAATCTAAATCGCCCCAGTAGGCATCACTTAACAATTGTTCTAAAACTCGGTGCAATAAAGGCCCTCGATAAGCAACTGGGTCAGATCTTTCCGGTTTAAACATCTCCATTGAAACAACTTTTACTCCATGGTTTTCAACCGGTATAAAAGTTTGATCGATTGCAGTTGGTCTTTTATCTAAAATGCCCATCAGTCTAGGAATCGAGTGTCCATAAACGTCAGCATCTAAAACACCGACTTTTAATCCCCTTGCCGCAGCAGCAACAGCTAAATTAACGGTGACTGATGACTTGCCTACACCGCCCTTGCCTGATGCAATACCCAAAACCCTTGTTAATGAATCTGGTTGCGCAAATGGTATAAATTTCTCACGGCCACCTCTGATAATTTTTTTAACCGCGTTTCGTTGATCATCATTCATTACACCAAAAATAATATCTAAACTCTTAACGTCATTTATGTTTTTTAAAGAATTAGTAATATCTGATTTCAGCCTATCTTTCATTGGACAACCAGATATAGTCAGTAGGATTTTTATTGTGGCTACTCCAGATTCAAATGAAACTGACTCAACCATTCCTAATTCTGGTAGTGGTTTATGTAACTCTGGGTCAATAACAGTAGTAAGGGCTTGGTTAATTGCTTCAATGGTACTCATAAAAGATCTGGGTCAATCTTTGGCTTCGGCTTGATTTCGAAATCACTTTTATCAATTACATCGCCAATATGTTTTTTAATGAAAGTCTTAGGGTGTAGATCCTTTACCTGTAAATCCTCATACCCAGGTCCTAAATTTTCTTTTAATTCATTAGTGGCATTTTGTGCCAAATTTTTTAATTTAATTAATAATCTTGCAAAGTCAGCCGCAATATTCGGCATACGATCAGGTCCAATTAAAATTACTC
>CAYFKM010000078.1:0-4181 GCA_964344025.1 uncultured Candidatus Nanopelagicus sp.
CAGAGTGCAACGAATCTGATGAATAAATTGGCGCGGTACATCCTTCAACGTAATGAACATATGAATCCTCATCAGCAATAATCAAGGTTCGCTCAAACTGACCCATGTTTTCGGTATTGATTCTAAAATATGCCTGTAATGGAATATCTACTTTTACCCCTTTTGGTACGTATATAAATGAACCGCCAGACCAAACTGCGGTATTTAATGCCGCAAACTTATTATCTCCGACTGGAATAACTGTTCCAAAGTATTCCTTAAATAGATCACCATGAGTTCTAAGCGCTGTATCTGTATCTAGGAATAAAACTCCCTGCTTCTCTAAATCCTCCCGAATCGAGTGATAAACAACTTCAGATTCATACTGAGCTGCCACGCCAGCAACTAATCGTTTCTTCTCCGCCTCAGGAATACCTAAACGATCATACGTATTCTTAATATCATTTGGTAAATCTTCCCATGATGTTGCTTGCTTTTCAGTGGAACGAACAAAGTATTTGATGGTATCGAAAAAGATTCCACTTAAATCAGATCCCCAGGTAGGCATGGGCTTCTTATCAAATAGTGATAAACCCTTTAATCTCAAATCCAACATCCATTGCGGTTCACTCTTCTTAGTTGAAATATCGCGAACCACTTCTTCATTGAGTCCGCGTCTACTATTGGAGCCTGCATCTGTTTTATCTGCCCAGCCGTACTCGTACTTTCCAATTCCTTCAAGCTCTGGATGAGTTATCTGCGACATTAGCGAGCACCTTCTTTCATTTTAGTTTTACTGACTTGCGCAATATTTGTGGGAACAAAAGTTGTACAAACACCATCTCCATGAGCAATAGTCGCTAACCGCTGTACATGGGTTCCGAGAATTTTAGAAAAAGCGGCTGTTTCTGCTTCACAAAGTTGAGGAAATTCTGAGGCAACATGGGCAATTGGACAGTGGTGTTGACATATCTCCTCACCATTTCCTAATTTGTCCGTTGTTGCAGAGTAACCCTCATTAGTCAGTAATTTCGCCAACATTTTAGATTTTTCAAGTAAAGATTTATTTGAGTTGGTGATTGAGTGTCCCTTGCGTTCAAAATCAGCGGCCCTCGATTTAGCGAACTCATCAACCAAGTGTGACCCACTTTTACTCGCCATAAACTTTAACGCTGAGACAGCTAGGTCATCGTATGAGTGCTCAAATTTCTCTCTACCTTCGTCAGTCATTAGAAACACTTTTGATGGCCGACCACGACTTCGTGAGGCTGTACTTTGATAAGGCTCACGCGAAGTAAGCACTCCTTCAGCGATTAGCGAATCTAAATGTCGCCTAATACCAGCAGGTGTGATCTCCAATTTTTCGGCAAGGGCAACTGCAGTAGTTGGGCCAGACTCTAAAATGCTGCGGGCAACCACATCGCGGGTCTTATCAGGCTCACTCTTTTTCACAACATAAGTGTTGCGTAATTCTTGGAATTGCGCCACCTCAAAACCACTTTTATGGTGTGAAATGCGACTTATGGAGCCAGTTCTCGGTCAAGGAGGCTATCCAAATCAGTAGGCTTAAATCATGCTGGTGCACAGAAGTTCTATCGCAGCAAAACTGCTATCGCTTCTGGTATTTCTCCAAGCGGCCCTAATTGTTACTGGGGGCTCAGTTCGCCTTACAGGCTCCGGACTTGGATGTCCCACCTGGCCTGAGTGCACTCCTGGTTCTTATACGCCGACTCCTAATCAAGCTGAGGATCAATTGCATGCTTGGATCGAATTTGGGAATCGATTACTTACCTTTGTTCTTTTTTTCTGTGCCGTGGCGGTAGTAATTCTCGCCGTTAAAAAATCTGCATTAGCGCCCAATAAACAAAGAGTTCGATCTCTTGCCGGGTTACAGATCCTGGGAATTCTTGGCCAAGGGATGTTAGGTGGGATTACGGTCCTAACAGACTTACACCCATTAACGGTAGCAAGCCATTACCTGCTCTCAATCTTTTTGATTGCCGGAGCGATCTCACTTCGTTATGAACTGATTGGGATTACAACCGAAAAAGTAGATGGAGTACTCAAGTCAGCCATACCGATACTGATCTGGCTGACACTCCTAGTTATTATTGCTGGCACGGTGGTTACTGGAAGTGGGCCACATGCTGGCGATGTGACCGCATCTCGTTTTAGTTTTGATCCTAGAGTTGTCTCTTGGATACACGCAGATTTGGTAATCGCATTGGCCACTACCACACTTATACTTTTTATGATTGCTCGAGCCTCAGAGAGTAGAAAAGTTGCAAAAAGATTGGGTACTTTCCTTTTTATCGTATTAGCACAAGGTTTAGTTGGATATATTCAATACTTTAGCGGTTTACCAGAGGCCGTAGTCGCAGCTCACTTAGTCGGATCCACCCTGGTATGGGGTTGGGTGTGGAGTTTGGCTAAGATAAGTCAGAGCGGATTTAGGTTGCAAGGAATGAAAAGATGAATCTACCTACTTGGAGTGAGCTAGATAATAAAGCTGTTGCAATCTCGAGAGCACTAGCAATGGATGCGGTACAAAAAGTAGGTAATGGCCATCCAGGAACGGCGATGGCATTAGCTCCCGTGGCATATACGCTCTTTCAACGAATACTCAAGCACAATCCTGCCGATCCGAAATGGATAGCTCGTGATCGATTCATCCTTTCTTGCGGTCATTCATCACTGACACTTTATATACAGCTATATTTATCTGGTTATGGAGTTGAACTTGAAGATTTAAAATCATTTAGGACTTTAAACTCAGTTACACCTGGTCATCCAGAGTATGGCCATACGGTAGGAGTAGAGACAACCACTGGTCCACTGGGGCAGGGTTTAGCTAATGGCGTTGGCATGGCAATGGCAGCGCGATATGAAAAAGGGTTGCTAGATCCAGATGAAACTACCGATATTTTTGATCACAATATTTGGGTGCTTTGTTCTGACGGTGACTTACAAGAAGGAGTAAGCGCAGAAGCATCATCACTTGCTGGCACTCAAGCACTGGGTAATCTCAAAGTAATTTATGATGATAATCGCATTTCCATTGAGGGTGATACTCACGTTGCTTTTACGGAAGATGTATCGGCTCGGTATAAATCTTATGGTTGGGAAGTAATTGAAGTTAGAGCCAAAAAAAATGGTGATGTTGATCAGGAAGAACTGGAACGAGCGTTACTTAAAGCAGTTGAAGTGACAGGTAAACCGGTATTAATAAGATTAGAAACTGTAATTGCTTGGCCAGCTCCAAATGCAAAAGGTACTGCTAAGTCTCATGGTTCCGCCTTAGGAAGTGATGAGGTTGCAGCCACTAAGGAGATTCTTCAATTAGATCCTAGCCAAACTTTTTATGCACCTACTGAAGTGATCGCACATACGCGCAAGGTAATGCAACGCGGAAGTGAACTCTACCAAGCATGGCAGATAAAGTTTTCTAAGTGGAAAGAGCAAAATCCAGATAGTGCTTCGCTTTTAGATCGTTTAATAAGAAATGAATTACCTATAAATTGGTCAGATGATTTACCCATTTTTTCTAGCGACAAAGAGGTTTCTACTAGAGCTGCATCTGGAAAAGTAATTCAGTCAATAGCAAAGGCACTTCCAGAGTTTTGGGGAGGATCTGCAGATCTTGCTGAAAGTAATAACACGACGATTGAAGGTAGTGCATCATTTTTGCCCAAATCAAGCAAGATTTCCTCAGCAAATCCATATGGTCGAGTAGTTCATTTTGGAATTAGAGAACATGCCATGGGCGCCATTTTGAATGGAGCTGCACTCCATGGCTTAGTTAAACCATTTGCCGGTACATTTTTAGTGTTCAGCGACTACATGCGCGGCGCTGTTCGCCTTTCAGCACTTATGCAATTACAAGTCACATACGTTTGGACTCATGATTCCGTTGGATTAGGAGAGGATGGACCCACTCATCAGCCAGTAGAACACCTTGCAGCACTGAGGGCAATGCCAGGTTTAGATATTGTCCGTCCAGCAGATGCGAATGAAGTAAGGGTCTGCTGGAAACACATAATTGAAAGATCAAAGCCGGCTGGAATAGTTTTATCCCGTCAAAATCTCCCAGTTTTTGATCGAAGCTTATACTCACCAGCTGAATACGCTACAAAAGGTGCCTATGTAATTTCGTATGGCGATCTTAAATCCAAGAACTGCGATGTCATCATTTTAGCCTCAGG
>CAYFKM010000079.1:0-4068 GCA_964344025.1 uncultured Candidatus Nanopelagicus sp.
TTAGTTTTACAAAATTCAGGGCCTAAGGGTTATCCAGGATTTCCGGAAGTTGGTAATTTACCTATGCCGAAAAAAATGTTGGAACAAGGCGTTACTGATATGGTTCGAATTTCAGATGCAAGAATGAGTGGTACGGCATATGGAACAGTGGTATTGCATGTTTCACCAGAATCAACAATTGGTGGCCCACTGGCATTTGTTCAAAATGGCGATGAGATTGAATTAGATGTTCCTAATCGTAAATTAAATCTTTTGATATCAGATGAAGAGTTAGCTAAGCGAAAAGCAGCTTGGGTTGCACCGAAACCTAAAGCTGATCGTGGTTGGAGCAAAATATATATTGACCATGTGCAACAAGCGCACCTAGGTGCAGATCTTGATTTCCTAGTCGGGGGTAGTGGTGACTACGTTCCCCGTCACTCTCACTAATTAAACGGGTTTATAAATTTAGTTTGTTCGATTGCCTCTAATTCAAGCAATCGATTCCACTTAGAGTTTCTCTCTGAACCATGGGTTGAGCCAACTTTTATCTGGCCAGCATCCCATCCCGTTGCTAAGTCAGCTAACCAAGAGTCTTCATTCTCACCCGATCTAGCAGAAACAACTGTATTAAAGTTGTTAGCTCTGGCTTGTTTTAAAACATTTAAAGTTGAACTTACTAGTCCATTTTGATTTGCCTTAATTAAGATTGAATTTGCACTTTTTTCAGCGATTGCCCGATTGAGTCTAGCTAAATTTGTAGTTAGTAAATCATCACCTAAAATTTGCAAACTCTTAGGGGAAATTTGCATAAACTCATTCCATGAAATCCAATCATCCTCGGCAAAAGGATCTTCGATAGAGATAATAGGAAGATTTGACACTAAATTATTAATATATTTAATAAACTCTGCTTTCGATAAACTCTTATTCAAATTAGTAAGATTATATTTATTACCATCAAAGAATTGGGTTGATGCAATATCAAGTGCCAGATTTACATCTGAACCAACTTTAAGTCCAACTTCTTCTATCGCAGAAATTACAAATTCACATGCTTTTTCAGTTGAATCAAAAGGAATTGCCAGGCCACCTTCATCAGCAATTAAGTTCGTGGAGTGTCCTGCGGCTTTGCCTAATTTTGCTGCCATCTCACGTATGGCAACAATCCAGGAAAGTGCTTCAGTAAAGGATTTTGCTCCCTTAGGAACTATTAATACATCTTGGATATCTAAACTGCGATTTGCATGAGCTCCACCAGAGAGAATATTCACCATGGGCATCGGAATATTTAAAACCCCCACTGGTTTAAAGAAGCGGGCCAGTGATCTATTTTGAGAGTGAGCCGCTGCAATAGCACCAGCAAGAGAGACAGCGAGTGTGGCATTTGCGCCCAACTTTGAGTGATCCTCTGAAGGGTCTAACAAAACCAATTGATTATCAATTTTTTCTAAATCTACTTGTTCGTCAATTAATTTAGGTGCGATCATTTCATTTATATTTGTAATTGCTTGTTGCACTGAAAGCCCAGAGTAAAACCTTTCAGCAAATTTTCCTCCCACATCCCTTAACTCTTTAGCCTCATGAGCTCCGGTTGAAGCCCCAGATGGAACTCGGGCGGTATGTGTTGAGCCATCAGTTAAAGTTAAGGAGGCTGCAACAGTTGGTCGACCTCGGGAATCTAACACTTGGTATCCAACTAATTTACTAATTTTCACCTTGCACTCATTTCATAAAGGTCATTTATTGAGATAGCCGAGCTGCTTAGAAGAATTTCCTTAGTAAATTTTTGTACTTTCCCTTGCTGATCTGAACTTAAGTAATTTACTGGAGACTTACCTTCAACTCTGGCAAGTGCAATTAATGCAGCATGCCTGCATACCGATGACGAAATCGGACGAAGTTTTTCATACTGCTTTGCAAAAAGTGCTGCAGTATTTGCGAGTAATTTTGCCTGTAGTGGATCAGGTGCTTTGAAAAATTTACATAATAGATGGGCAAGTAAAAAAGCTAGGTCAAACACGGGATTTCCGACATGAGTAACTTCAAAATCTAATATGAAAACTTCACCACTCATTGACACCATTATATTTTTAGGTGAAAAATCTCCATGCACAATTGTGGTTTTATCACCCTCTAATTCATTAATTAGCTTTCTGATTGAAACTTCAATTTGCGGATTCTTACCTGCTACAAACCGATAAAATGGATCAATCCTTAATTGCTCAAAGAGAGAATCCTCCATAAATTTAGATTTTATGCCAGGCTCACTTTCGCCATAGTTATGCCATGTTGCTAAAGTTTTTCCTAGGGTTGCTCCCACATCTGGATCTATAACGCCTGCTAATAAATCTGTTTTCCATACCGTGCTACCAACAGGCACTCGCTCTAAAACTAGAATAAATCTGACTGGGTCTAAGAACACCAAATTTGGTACTTGAGTTGGACTTAATCTATGAAAAAGTTTTATGGCATCAGCTTCAACTATTGCTCGACGTTGATCTGCCTCCCATTTTTCACTTACCGCTAATTCAGCTAATGCTTGCTTCAAAACTAATTTTTTACTTTCTGTTGTGATTGCTAAAACTACATTAGAAACACCACCTGTTAGTACCTCAACTTCGGCGGATTCATTCTGAGATATAACATTATTATTAATCAAGTACTCAACTACAGTGTTTTGGTTAAGTAACTCAACACTCACTAGAAAAAATTCCTAAAGCACTCTTGCGATTGCAAAACCGTAATCAACAAATAGTGATTGTCCTGAGATAGCCGTATTCTCTTCACACCCTAGTAGGTATGCCGCACTTGCCACATCTGCTGGAACCACCATTTTGTGTCCTGGGGTCTGCCATTCAACATTTTGAATTTGTTCAGGTTTAAGTAATCCTCTAGCCATTGGTGAATCAACCACGCCCGGTAGTAAGGCATTTACCAAAATTCCCTTGGCATTACCTAAATCAACTGCCATTGATCTAACTAATCCTCCAACTGCTGCCTTTGTTACCGTGTATGACATTTTGTCTTGACGAGTCAATTGTTCCCAGAATGAGCTTAGAACAACAATTTTTCCTCGGTGCTTAATTAAATTATGCGAAATTAAGGCTTTAGTAGTCTCGCTAATAAAACTTACATTAGCCTCAAATAATTTATTCAAATCAGCAAGAGAATTATTGATCACCGAGTCATTTATATTTGCACCTTGTGCAAATATGACAACATCAAATAATTGGCCCTTTAACAGCTCAGGGACTGGTCCTTCGGTTACTGGTAGTAAAAATTGATCTTCTGGATTTGTTACTTTTCGGACTCCAAAAGTAACTTCATACCCTTTTTCTCTATACTTTTCGACAATTGCAGCTCCAAGCACACCAGTACCACCAAAGATTAATAATTTTAAATTTTGAAGATCACTCATTTATTTTTTAAACCCATACCTATCCAGAATTGCCGTGCTAATTGCTGCTCTTCTAACTCGCTCACGAGCGGTAGATTCAACTAATCCTTGAATGTGTGCACCAGCTGGGTAAAGCCCAGGAGAGTTTCGGATGGTAAATTTTAAATAAATTGGAGCAGCAACTCGAACTAGATCTGGCACCTCATAGTGGCGAACTGATCCACCAAAGTCATCTGGCCCCTCAACATAAACATCAACAGGGATGTCGACCTGTGCTCTAACAGCAGCAATCTGCTGTAGCGATAAATCAGTGGCTAAATTTAATGTAGAGGCACCAAGGTCTTCTAGTAATGCAGCCGTTGCAGGATTATTGCAAACAAGGGCAACTGAAGTTTTTAATATCAGATCTTTTGGTAGGTCACCTTTTAACTTTGCTTGCCCTAATACTTTTAATAAACCTAGATCCCCAACTAAAACACTTCTAATTCCAAGATTAACCCCATGGATTACATCCTCAAGGGCGAATCTAAGTTGGTCACCACCACGTAAGGTAGGGGAGGCGATGACGCCTGCTGAGGCTGAAACTTGTTTTCCAATATCCCAGGATGCTCTGGGCCCAACAAATAAGCAAACTTCAATCTTTTCCTTTTTCCCTAACGCAACCATTTGTTTTATCTCATCTTCAGTTT
>CAYFKM010000080.1:0-4055 GCA_964344025.1 uncultured Candidatus Nanopelagicus sp.
TATCTGTTCTAAATCAGGTTTACCCCTTGCGAGGCAGGAGGGATAGTTTAGGTGGGGTAGGTAAAAAAGAAAAATCCGCCCAATTAATCAAAATCTATGCGGGAAATTCCCCTACACCTAAAGCAGATCTGAGATATCTACCCCTAATTGACCCAGCTTTTGTGCACCACCATCTTCAGCGGTGAGTACAAAGACCTTTCCATCTGGAGCAATTGTGTAGGTATGTTCAAAGTGCGCACCATTTGATGAATCATGCGCTACAACGGTCCAATCATCACCTAAAACTTTGGTTTTTGCGTTACCTCTTGTAATCATTGGTTCAATTGCAAGTGCCATACCAACAGTTAACTCAGGACCATTTCCAGGTGGACCAAAATTTAAAATGTGTGGCTCCTGGTGCATGGCACTTCCGATTCCATGACCACCGTACTCTCTTAAAATTCCATACTTACCTTGAGAATTAATATAACCTTCAACTGCAGCCGAGATATCTGTTAATTTTGCACCTTTTTTACCAGCTGCGATTCCCCGCCACAAAGATTCCTCACACACATCCATTAATTTTTGATCAGCTGGATCAACATCACCTAATCCAAAAGAGATCGCAGCATCGCCATGCCAACCCTCAATAATTGCACCAAAATCTATTGATAGAAGATCACCTGAGGTTAACTTACGTTTATTTGGGATGCCATGGACAACCTCTTCATTGACTGATGCACAAATAACTGCTGGAAATCCGTGATAGCCTAAAAAAGATGAGGTGGCACCATGTTTAGCCAGATTTTTAATTGCTAAATCATTTAAATCTAGAGTGGTCATACCAATTTGAGCTTGCTCTTTAATTAGTTTTAAAGTCTCTGCAACTACTAGCCCTGCTTTGCGCATAGATTTTAATTGCGCTAAATTTTTAATTTCAATTGCCATTTTTACTACTTTAAGAGTGAGATAACTTTTTGGGTAATTTCAGATACATCTCCGATTGCTGAGATACTTTTTAATATTCCAGCCTTCTTGTAATAGGAAATAATCGGTGCAGTTTGCTGCGAATAAATTTCTAGCCTTCGGGAAATTACCTCTTCTTTGTCATCCTCGCGCTGATAAAGCTGCCCATTACATTTATCGCAAATCCCATCAACCTTAGGCTTTTCAAAATCCTTATGAAATGTTGTAGAACAGTTCCGACAAGTTCTTCGCCCAGATAATCGTCTAATAATCTCTGAGTTGTCTATTGCTAACTCAAGGGCGGCATCAAGTGGCATCTTCTTTTCTAATAAAATTGCATCTAACACTTGCGCTTGATTTGTATTTCTAGGAAAACCATCCAATAAAAAACCATTTGTGACATCACTATTTCCTAGGCGATCCTTCACCATCTCATTAGTAACTGAATCTGGAACTAATTCACCACGATCCATATAACTTTGGGCTTGCTTACCCAACTCAGTTCCATTTTTTAAATTAGCGCGAAAAATATCCCCAGTTGAAATATGTGGGATTTTGTAGTGTGCCGCTAAGGCAACTGCTTGTGTTCCTTTACCAGCACCTGGTGGTCCAACCAGGATTAGACGCATTAGCGCAAGAACCCCTCATAGGAGCGTTGTTGCAACTGAGATTCGATCTGCTTTGCAGTATCTAATCCAACACCAACCACAATTAATATTGATGTGCCACCAAATGGGAAGTTTTGTGAGGCTTGGAATAAAATCAAAGCGATAAATGGGATTATCGCTACGATTGCAAGATACAAAGAACCAGGCGCAGTAATTCTAGATAATACATATTGTAGGTAATCACTTGTTGGCTTACCTGCTCTAATTCCAGGAATAAACCCACCGTACTGCTTCATATTGTCGGCAACTTCATCTGGATTAAATGTAATTGCAACATAGAAGTAGGTAAAGAAAATTATTAAGAGCGCATAAACAGAGATATAGAAGTAATTATCACCAAGGACTAAATACTTTGAAATCCAGGTTGCCCATGCAGCTTGAGAACCGCTGAAATTAACAATTAATGATGGGATATATAGCAACGATGAGGCAAAGATAACTGGAATAACACCAGATTGGTTAACTTTAATTGGAATATAAGTACTAGTTCCGCCATATTGCTGACGCCCAACTTGGCGCTTGGCATACTGAACTGGAATTCTTCGTTGTGCTTGCTCAACAAAAACCACTGCTGCAACAATTAAAATTCCAACTACCATAATAAATAGGAATGCAAACCAGCCCTTTTGTAACTTAATTGACCAAAGTTGACTTGGGAAACTGGCAGCAATTGAGGTGAAAATTAAGATTGACATACCATTACCAACTCCGCGGTCAGTAATTAACTCACCTAACCACATAATTACCGAGGTGCCAGCTGTCATAACAGCAATCATGGTCACAATTCTTACCCATGAGGTATCTGGAATTATTGGGAGTGAACAATTTGCAAAAATTCTTCCTTGAATTCTGGCAACTGCTATTAACCCAGTTGATTGCAAAATTGCAAGGCCGATAGTTAAGTATCGTGTGTATTGTGTTAATTTTGCGGTTCCGGATTGTCCCTCTTTCTTAAGTGCTTCAAAGCGAGGGATAACAACAGTTAGAAGTTGAATAATAATTGAACTTGTAATGTAAGGCATGATGCCAAGTGCAAAAATGCTAAGTTGTAGCAAAGCACCGCCGCTAAATAAATTAATTAATCCAAATAACCCACCAGTATCGGCGGTTTTTAAACACTCCTGAACATTTACATAGGAAACACCAGGGGTTGGAATAACTGATCCAAAGCGAAATAAAGCCATAATCGAAAGAGTAAAAAAGATCTTTTGACGCAAATCAGGTGTTTTAAACGCCTTAGCAAATGCTGATAACAAGATCTTCTCCTTCTATAACTTAATTCTTAAAGTGTCTTTGCAGATCCGCCAGCGCTAGTAATCTTCTCAGTAGCTGAGCTAGAGAATGCATGAGCTAAAACTGTCACCTTCACAGAAATATCTCCATTTCCTAACACCTTAACTGGATGTCCCTTACGAGCCGCACCTTTTTTAACTAAATCCTCAACGGTGACCTCACCACCCTTTGGGTAAAGTGAATTAATGGTTGAGATATTTACCGCCTGGTACTCAATTCTTTCTGGATTTTTAAATCCACGAATTTTTGGCAGACGCATAACTAATGGCAATTGACCGCCTTCAAATCCAGCGCGAACAACGTTACGAGCACGTGTTCCCTTACCGCCACGACCTGCGGTCTTTCCCTTAGATGCCTCTCCACGACCCTTACGAGTTTTTGCGGTCTTAGCACCAGGGGCTGGACGCAAATGATGAACTTTTAGCACCATTGTTATTCAACCTCCTCAACTGCAATTAAATGACGAACGGCATATACCATTCCCCGAATCTCAGGACGATCTTCCTTAACTACAACATCACCAATTCGCTTTAAGCCAAGTGAACGAAGGGTGTCACGTTGATCAGGAGGATTACCAACCTTAGATCTAATTTGAGTAACTTTTAATCTTGGCATTAGGCACCAACCTTTACTTGTTCTGCAATTAAACGAGTAAGTGCTGCTGGAGCCACATCCTCAAGTGGACGTCCGCGGCGCACCGCAATTGCAGTTGGATTCTCAAGCATCTTTAACGCTGCAGCAGTTGCATGCACCATATTAATTGGATTACCTGAGCCTAAAGATTTAGTAAGCACATCGGTAATTCCAGCACACTCAAGAACTGCACGAACAGGGCCTCCAGCAATCACACCAGTACCTGGTGATGCTGGACGTAGCAAGATTATGCCCGCAGCTTTCTCACCTTGAACTGGATGAGGAATTGTTCCATTTAACAATGGGACTTTAAAGAAATTTTTCTTTCCATCTTCTACCGCTTTAGCAATAGCTTGTGGAACCTCTTTGGCTTTTCCATATCCAATGCCAACCATTCCCTTACCATCACCTACAACTATTAGCGCTGTGAAGGAGAACCGGCGTCCACCCTTTACAACTTTAGCTACGCGGTTAATGAACACTACCCGCTCTGTATATGGAGATTTTTCCTTTTGG
>CAYFKM010000081.1:0-3913 GCA_964344025.1 uncultured Candidatus Nanopelagicus sp.
TCGATATCCAGTAATACTTACTTTTATCGCATTACTTCTTACCTTAGATTCTGCAGCTGCTCAATGTATTGATAAGACCTGTGTTGATGTATTTACCGCAGATAATCAATTGGTAATTACCGCTCAAAAAAATGGTCAAAAGCTGCCAACTAAAGCTGCTACTAAACCGACTCCTAAACCAATTTCTAAACCAATTTCTAAAATAACCCCAAAACCAGTGATTAAACAACCACCGGTAAAACTTGCACCAATTACCAGTAAGCCAGTAACTAAACCCAAGATAACACCAAGTAAAAAGCCGGTAATTAAGCAGGTAGCTAAACCTAAAAAGGCAGCAACAGCATCATTATCTGATCGATTAATTAAGTTATTGCCAACTGGTGATATTAATTATCAACCATCGGTTGATCCATTAGTTAATCTGCCAATCTATTTTTGGACTCAAACTCCAAGCAGATTTACAGCTTTGGTTCCGATCTTGGATGTGGTGGTATATGTGAATTTAACCCCCACATTTACTTGGAGTTATGGTGATGGCGCAATTGATATTACTAAATTACCAGGTTCACCCTACCCAGTTGGGACAACTACCCACACCTACAAAAGTGCAGGAGTTTACCCAGTAAATTTAACGATAACTTGGCAGGGAAGTTGGATGGTAAATGGAGTCACTACACCAATTACTGGTAATGCGATTACTCAAAGTATCTCTACTAAACTATCGGTAGTAAAAGCACCAACTAGATTTATCCAGTAATCCACAATTTTAAAGACTCTTACCAAAGCAAATTTATTTTTGCCAATCTTGGCTTATGGATAATAACTTATTGCTCGAAGATGAGATAAACGAAATTGCTGAGATTGATTACGAAAAAGATGATGTTTTAACTTTGCAACGGCAGGGAGCACTTGCGGTAAATAAGTTAGTGGCTGAGTTTATGGAAAAAGGTGAGGTAGTTGATACCTCCTTAATCGCTTTAAGCTTAGTTAGATTTAGAGATCTACAGGTTAGAGATTATGCAATGGGTTTAGCCAATGCTGAGAATAAGGATAAATTATTTAATCTTTGGTATTGGTTAATGAATTTTGCACCAACTGGATATATCGCTCCCGTTGCCTGCATCTTTGCTACCTGCGCCTATGAAGAGTCTGAGAGTGAGTTGGCTCAAAGTGCACTTGATCGAGCGATTGCCGATTGCCCTAATTATCCATTGGCGTTGCTGCTGCGGAGAGTTTTTTGTGCAGCCTGGCCAAGTAGTAGCTTTGCTGTGATGCGAGGTGAATTACATCCGCGGATTTGCAAGACACTTTTTGGCGGTAGTATTTAATTACTAGCCAGCTAGATTAAGTAGTGTTAGTAGAGATGGTGTGAGTAAAAAGTGATTATTGGTATTCCAAAAGAGTTAAAAAATAATGAGTTTAGAGTCTCAGCCACCCCATCTGGTGTTCATGCCTATGTTGCAGCGGGCCATAAGGTGTTGGTGGAAAAGGATGCTGGCCTTGGCTCTGGCATTACAAATGAGGAGTATGAAAAAGCTGGCGCATCAATTATTAATTTAGCTGATGAGATCTGGCAAAAAGCAGATTTAATTCAAAAGGTAAAAGAGCCAATCGCAGCTGAGTATAAAAGAATGCGTAAAGGCCAAATTCTTTACACCTACCTACATCTAGCAGCAAATAAAGAGTGCACCCAAGCGGTAATTGACTCTGGCGTTACTGCAATTGCATATGAAACTATTGAGGTAGATGGCGCACTGCCATTACTGGCACCAATGAGTGAGGTGGCAGGACGAATGAGTGTGCAGGTAGGAGCAGCCGCCTTAGAGGCAAGCCGTGGTGGTCGTGGCGTACTACTAGGTGGTGTGCCAGGGGTAAGGCCTGGAAAGGTGGTAGTAATTGGCGGCGGCGTAGTTGGAGTTGCAGCTGCCACTATCGCTCATGGCATGCGAGCTGATGTAAGTATTTTAGATTTAGATCTAAAGCGCTTAGCCAAGATCGATCAATTATTTGCCGGAACTGTAAAAACAATCGCCTCTAGTGCTTATGATATTGAAAGTGAGGTAAGTAAAGCGGATTTAGTAATTGGTGCTGTCTTAGTTCATGGCGCTAAGGCACCAAAATTAGTGAGTAATGCATTGGTGGCAAAGATGAAGCCAGGATCGGTATTAGTAGATGTGGCAATTGATCAAGGTGGCTGCTTTGAGGATTCAAAGCCAACTACTCATCAAGATCCAACCTTTAAAGTTCATAACTCAATTTTTTACTGTGTAGCAAATATGCCTGGTGCTGTGCCTGCAACCTCAACCTTTGCACTGGCTAATGCCACAATTAAATATGGATTGACCTTGGCAAATAAAGGCTGGCAGCAGGCGATCGCAGATGATGCCAATCTAGCTAAGGGTTTAAATGTGCATGAGGGCAAGATCTATTACGATGCAGTTGCAAAGGCGCATAATCTCTAGTACTTTTTCCCATAGGTCATGAGTCTCAAGTTCATAGCCCCGGCTAATTGAGCGGCAACCCTCCACCACGGTGGGGTGCTTCCGGGTGAGGACCAGATCGATAGCAAGGTGCCATCGATAAGCGTGGATCGCAAACGAAATTAGGGATTATCCCTATTTAATTCGATCCCCTTAATACAAGGAGGTTGTTTTGTCTTACTCATTTGAAACTCAACAAATTCATGCTGGTCAAGTACCAGATCCAACTACCGGCGCTCGTGCACTGCCGTTGTATCAGACCACTTCATTCCAATTCCGTGACACCAAACATGCCGCAGATCTATTTGGATTAGCGGAGCTTGGAAATATTTATACCCGCATTATGAATCCAACTCAGGATGCAGTTGAACAACGAATTGCAGCCCTTGAAGGTGGTGTTGCTGCGCTATTAGTTTCGTCAGGCTCTGCTGCAACCTCATATGCGATTATGAATGTGGCCCAAGCTGGCGATCATATTGTTTCATCGCCCTCACTTTATGGTGGTACTTACAATCTATTCCATTACACCTTACCTAAATACGGTATTGAGGTTACCTTTGTTGATAACCCAGAGGATCCAGAGAGTTGGCGCAAAGCGGTTAAGCCAAATACCAAGGCTTTTTTTGGCGAGACTATTGCCAATCCAAAAAATGATGTTTTAGATATTGAAACCATTGCCAAGATTGCTCATGAAAATGAGGTGCCACTAATCGTTGATAATACTGTGGCCACTCCTTATTTAATTAAGCCAATTGAGTGGGGAGCAGATGTTGTGGTTCACTCAGCTACCAAGTTCCTCTCTGGTCATGGAAATGCCATAGTTGGAGCAATAGTTGACTCTGGCAAATTTGATTATGCCAAATATCCAAATCGCTTTAAGAGCTTTAATCAGCCAGATCCTTCATACCATGGCTTGGTTTACGCCCAAGCATTGGGAGTTGGTTCACCATTTGGGGCAAATCTTTCCTACATCTTTAAGATTCGCTTAACTTTGCTTCGCGATATCGGAGCTGCAGTTTCGCCATTTAATGCTTGGTTACTAGCCCATGGTTTAGAGACCTTATCTCTACGCATGGAGCGCCATGTTGAAAATGCTAAAGCGGTTGCTACTTGGCTTGAAAAACACCCACAGGTGGAAAAAGTTAATTATGCATCCTTGCCATCATCAAAGTGGAATAAATGGGCTACTAAGTATTGTCCAAAGGGATCAAGTTCAGTTTTGTCCTTTGAAATTAAAGGTGGAATTGAAGCTGGAAAGAAGTTTATCGAAGCGCTCAAGATTCACTCCCATGTTGCAAATATTGGAGATGTTAGATCGCTTGCGATTCACCCAGCCTCAACTACTCACTCTCAATTAACTCCAGAGGAGCAATTAACCGCTGGGGTAACTCCAGGATTAGTTCGACTATCTGTTGGTATTGAAAATATCGCAG
>CAYFKM010000082.1:0-3854 GCA_964344025.1 uncultured Candidatus Nanopelagicus sp.
CATGAGTTTTGCTGCATCTTCATTCATAGAAACTGCGCGGATAGCTTTTCCTAATCGAGTTCGTTGAACAAACTGTTGCAAAACAATAAATAAAACTAAACCTGCAATTATCACGATCGTATTATCTAACCGAACATCTCCACCAAAAATCGTAGCAAGTGATTTCTTTTCCATAACTCTAGGGCTACCCACATATCTAGAATCAGTAATAATTCGCATAAACTCTGCAAGAACGATTGACATACCTATCGCAGAGATAAGCGGTGCTAATTTGTTGGATCCTTTGTTTCTTAGCCGACGATAAGCAACCAGCTCAAGAAGTATGGATAAAATTCCAGAAACTAGCATTGAGCCCGCTAAACAACATAAGAGAATGAAAACCAACCTGACCCCTGTTGCTGGCTCAGATTGTTGATCAAATTTAAAAACATCTCTGATAACTACAATTGTTGCAAAAGTTCCAAACATAAAAATTTCAGAATTTGCAAAATTAATCATTCTTAGCACTCCATAAACCATTGTGTAGCCAAGAGCAATTAACACATAAATAAAACCTAAACTAAGCCCACCTAGAGTGAGTGATGTGAATTGAGCTTGAAAATTGGCTAAAATGATCACCCTCCCGAAGTGTGGGGATAATTAAAACACCTTATTGACATTTATCCAATAGACAAGGGCGCTTTGGTTGTTCCCAAAGCGCCCTCGCTAATATCTCCTCTAGAAGATTTCTAAAAGAGCTTTACTTTACTGCTCCAGTGTACTTAATAGCTCCGCCTTTAATCTCGAAGCCATTCATTGGACCACCGGCAACATCACCATTCTTATCGAATTGTATTGTTGTTCCGGTAATTGACTTACCTTTGTAAGCCTTTACGCACTTAAGCATATTAGCTCTTGTAGATACGCCTTTTGCAATACAACTTAAGAAAATGTTAGTTGCATCGATTGACTCAGCAGCGTAAGTTCCAGAAGATACTCCTAATTGCTTCTTGAAATCAGATTCAAGTGAAGCAGAGATCTCTGCTAGTGGAACTGTTGCTCCAGTTAAACGTACGCCTTCAAGAATTGATGCACTAGCAAGTGTAAGAATTCCTGGGCTAAGTACGCCATCGCCACCAGCTAGAACGCCAGTGTACTTGGCATCACGAAGTTGGCGATAAAGTGAAGCTGCTTGTGCATAGTAACCAGTAAAGATCACAACATTTGCTCCAGCAGCTGTTACCTTGGAGATACTTGCAGTCCAGTCTGTAGTTTTATCTGAAACTGAATCTTGTCCTACAAGTGAAACTCCTGAACCCTTCTTCATGTATTCGACTAATCCAACTCCATATGGAGATTGATCATCAATTACGAACACCTTTGGTGAACTTACGCCCTTAGTTGCAAGCTTATAAAGCGCTGGACCTTGGACTGCATCTGTTGCAGGGATTCTGTGGAATACAGGGAACCCAATTAAACCTTGAGTTGGATCTGTAATTGACACACGAGTTGCAGATGGAGAAATCATTGGAAGTCCAGTCTGCTTGTAGAAAGGAAGTGAGTTAATAGTTGCACCTGAGTATGCAGGTCCAACAAGACCAATAATCTTCTTATTTGAAGCAGTTCCTGGTGCAACCTTAGCTGCCTCAGTACCGCTACCTTGGTCATCAACTTCCACAATATTTACAGAATACTTACCTTTGTTTTTAGCATTGAAAAGTTTTACAGCATACTTAACGCCGTTTAACTCATCGATACCTACTTGGGCTTCTTCACCGGTGAGTGGACCCTGGTATGCAATGGTTATAACTTTCGCAGCTGCATTCGATGCTGGAGCAATCGCAACGGCAGTACCAACCGCCAAAGCAACTGCAGCAACACCTGAAATTAAGCGTTGATTTTTCATTATTACCCTTCGTTCATGATCATGTCCCCCTGGGAGAGGGAGGGCAGAAGGGTATCGGCCAAGGCTTATTTTTAACAAGTTGAGGGTGAGCCCTCCGCCTAACATTCCCGTTATCTTCACGGCAATTCAAGCGTATTGCAATTGGTAAATTTTAATCAGGAGAATCTGATGGTGAGATAACCCCTTGGGCTACTTCCTTCATTGAGATTCTTCGATCCATGGCAGTTTTTTGAATCCATGAGAAGGCATCAGGCTCAGATAAATTTAAGGCTTTCATCAGAATACCCTTTGCTCGATCTAGTAATTTACGAGTCTCCAACCTGTCATAAAGATCTGCAATCTCATTCTCTAAAGTTTTCATTTGATGAAATCTACTTATCGAAATTTCAATCGCAGGTACTAAATCATTAATAGTAAAAGGCTTAACTACATACGCCATTACTCCAGTGTCTCGAGCACGTTCTACTAATTCCTTTTGGCTAAAGGCAGTTAGCATTAAAACTGGGCATACTTTGATTATTTTTTCTGCAGCTGAGATTCCATCCAATACTGGCATCTTTACATCTAAAATCATCAGATCAGGATTAAGTGAGTTTGCAAGTTCGATAGCCTCTTCGCCATTTGTACCTTGACCAACCACCTGATATCCAGATTCGGTTAACATCTCTACCAAGTCCATCCGAATTAATGTTTCATCCTCGGCCACGGCAATACGAAACTTATTATTGGAGGTATTTTGATTCATGTGCCTCGAGTCGGATTCGAACCGACACTATACGGTTTTTGAGACCGTCCTCTCTACCGTTGGAGTACCGAGGCGAATAGAGATACAGTTTATATTGCGCCTCTTTTAATGACTAATTTATTGAATATTTATTTTCGATAAGCAGGGGCAACGCCGCCAACTGCATCCCCAATTTTATGAACTCGCATTGCATTTATCGAGCCAGGGATACCTGGTGGTGAACCAGCCACTATTAAAACTAAGTCTCCAATATTTACTCGCTTTGATTCAATTAGCAATGAGTCAACCTGCATGACCATTTCATCTGTATGGCTGACAACTGGTGTAAGCATTGATTCAACTCCCCAAGAAAGTGCTAAACGATTATAGGTTCCTAACTCTGGGGTTAATGCAAGCATTGGAATTGGCGAACGAAGTCTGGACATTCTCCTTGCAGAATCTCCACTTTGAGTAAAAGCTACTAAAAACTTGGCACCAACAGTTTGCCCTACCTCTGTAGCCGCTTTTGTAATTGCACCCGCTTTAGTTGCCGGAGAGTGTTTTAGGGGTGGGATCTGATCTAATGCAATCTCTTCAGTTCGTTCAATAATTCTTGCCATTACTTTTACAGCTTCAATTGGAAACTGGCCCACACTCGTTTCACCTGAGAGCATTAATGCATCTGCACCATCTAAAACTGCGTTAGCACAATCAGTTGCTTCAGCTCTGGTTGGTTGAGAGTTTCCAATCATTGAATCCAACATTTGAGTTGCAACGATTACCGGCTTTGCTGATTCACGTGCCATTGTTATGCATCGCTTTTGGACCATAGGAACATCTTCGATTGGTAATTCAACCCCCAGATCCCCGCGTGCAACCATAATTCCATCAAAAGCATCCACGATTTCCTGCAAATTCTCTACAGCTTGTGGCTTTTCAATCTTGGCAATAATTGGAATCTTTATTCCAACCTCGGCCATAACTTCATGAACACCTTTGATATCTTCTGCACTTCTGACAAAAGAGAGTGCAATGAAGTCTGCTCCAGCCTTTAAACCCCATTTCAAATCTGCAATATCTTTATCCGATAATGCTGGCACTGAAACTGCTACTCCAGGAAGATTAATTCCTTTATTATTACTTACTATCCCGGGTTGAATAACCTGCGTGACAACATCATTGCCATCTACTTCAACTACGCGAACGGAAACTTTGCCATCATCAATCATTATCAGATCGCCCTTT
>CAYFKM010000083.1:0-3843 GCA_964344025.1 uncultured Candidatus Nanopelagicus sp.
TAAATGCTTCACTCTTTGACTCATAAAAAACCTCTTGAACTACTGGTAAGGCTTGTAAATCTCGTTGAATACCAATTTTTTGATCTTGCGTAATCACACCATTAGCACAGGATTGAGTTTCAGATAAAGAGCCGCATAAAAATATTGAGACTTCGATCTTGTCATACCAATAATCTTTCATAACCCTAACCTGAGAATTAGCTAATAATCCAATTCCAAGTAGGGAGAGAGAAATTGCCACTGTAATCATTACGGCAAAGGTCATGGTTAGGTTTCGGCGCAGCCCAATACCAACTTCAGTTAATACGAATTTAGCGCGCATTTACTAACCCTATCTTTTCTCTACTCAAATCAACCGGTATAGCCATAGACACCACGGACTTGATCACGGATTACATGCCCACCCTCTAATTCAATAACACGCTTTCGCATTTGATCCACAATGCCAGAGTCATGGGTCGCCATTACAACTGTTGTACCCTCACGATTGATCCGATCTAGCAACTTCATAATTCCAACCGATGTTGCTGGATCTAAGTTTCCAGTTGGCTCATCTGCAATCAAAATAGTAGGTCTTGAAACATATGCTCTAGCAATTGCAACCCGTTGCTGCTCACCACCTGATAACTCACTTGGCTTTCGATCACCTTTTTCTTCAAGCCCAACTAACTCTAAAACCTCAGGTACCTCACGACTGATTTGTTTATTTGAGTACCCTAAAACATGTAATGTAAATGCCACATTTTCAGATACAGTCTTATTTGGTAGCAACCGAAAATCTTGAAAGACAGTTCCAACCTGTCTCCTAAGCTCTGGCACCTTATGTGCGGCGAGAGTGTTTAGATCCTTGCCAACAACATGAATCACCCCAGAGGTTGGCCGCTCCTCTCTTAGAACTAACTTTAAGAAGGTTGACTTACCAGATCCTGATAATCCAACTAAGAAAACAAACTCACCCTTTGCAATATCTAAATTAACTCCATCAAGAGCAGCTTTTTCCTGACGCGGATAGGTCTTAGTAACATTCTCAAACTTAATCAATTAACTGCCCTTCCATTGAGATGTTGGTGCACTAAGGCTAGTTTAGATAACTAACCATAGAACTTCGGCTATTTAATGGATATTTTCGAAAATAAAGGCTGAGAATTATGCGTAATTGTGAGATTACTCGCGCCCTTTGCGCCATTTAATTCCAGCTTCAATAAATCCATCTAAATCACCATCAAGTACGGCAGATGGATTTCCAACTTCAAAATCAGTTCTTAAATCTTTAACCATTTGATATGGCGCAAGAACATAAGATCGCATTTGATTTCCCCATGATCCAGAGTTATCTCCCTTTAGCGCATCCATTTTTGCTCGCTCTTCTAATCTTCTGCGTTCAAGTAATTTAGATTGAAGTACGGCCATTGCAGTTGCCCTGTTTTGAATTTGAGATCTTTCGTTTTGGCAAGAAACTACAATTCCAGTAGGGATATGAGTAATTCTTACTGCCGAGTCAGTGGTATTTACTCCTTGACCACCAGGTCCAGATGATCGGTAAACATCAACCCGTAAATCCTTTTCCTCGATCTCAATGTGATCACTTTGTTCTACTACCGGAACTACTTCAACACCAGCAAAAGATGTATGCCTGCGTGATTGCGAATCAAAAGGTGAGATGCGAACTAAACGATGAGTTCCCTGCTCTACCGATAAACGACCGTAGGCATATGCAGCAGTCACTCGAAATGTTGTGGATTTTATGCCAGCCTCTTCAGCATAAGAAGTCTCTAAAACCTCAACCTTATAGTTGTGGCGTTCACAAAATCTTAAATACATTCGCATCAGCATTTGTGCCCAATCTGCTGCCTCAACCCCTCCAGCCTCAGATCTAATTGTGATTAAAGCATCTCGCTCGTCATACTCGCCACTTAATAAGGTTTGAACCTCTAATTCATTAATTACTTTAGTCAGATCATCCAGCTCTCTATCAATATCTTTAAAAGCTGCCGCCTTATCGCTTTCATTGTTTGCCAGCTCCACCATTACTGGTAGATCATCTAATCTTGAGCGAATTACATTAATCTTATTTATTGTCGATTGTGCCCTTGATAATTTGCTCGTAATAGCCTGTGCCGCTTGTGGATCATCCCAAAGATTTGGCGCACTTGCCTGTAGCTCAAGTTCAGCCGCACTCTCTTTCAATTTAGGCAGATTCAACACCTGTTCAATTGATTTTAAAGTTACATCGATCTTATCGATCTCTACTTGATACTCTCTGGCGGCCATACCCTAAGGGTAATCTAATTAGGGATGTAAACCTAAATATATCCTGCTCGGAATAAGATTGAAGTTTATTAGCTTCACATTTATTAACTGAATATTTTCAGACTAAAAAGCAGAAGAATCAATAATCACATCTGCTTTAGCAATATTATTTTCAACTGCTTTAGCATTGATTTCATCACTCCCAGTTGCCCACAAGATTGCAGATTGCTTATCTTTACCATACAACTCATGCCGTTTAATTAATCGATCAACCCTTATTTGATCATCTACCTTGATAAACCAGGCCTCTGTTAACTCAGCTTTAACTGCCTGCCAACCCCCTTGGTCAAAGAGAAGGTAATTTCCCTCGGTTATTACTAATCTACTTCCCGCCTTTACTACGCCATCGGCAGCGTAGGACTCCTCAATTTCTCGGTGAAAAACAGGAAAATAGATATCGGTATTACTTTCTGAATTAATTCTTCTTAACAAATTAACATAACCAGTTGCGTCAAAAGTATTAAATGCACCCTTTCGATCTGATAATCCTAAGTTAGCCAATTGAGTATTACTTAAATGGTATCCATCCATCGGAACTAAGGTTGGTTTAATATCAGAAAGATTCTTTATCAACTCAGCAGTAAAGGTAGATTTTCCTGCGCCTGGTTTACCTACTACACCAATAACTACACGATCTTTACTCTGATCTAACAAATTTTCTATTCTTGAAATTGCCTCTGAAATACTTTTTAGAACAATGGACATAATTAAAAATTCATCACCTATTTATAGATTTACATCAGAAAGTGATTTAGATAGTAAATCTAAGCCTAACTTGGCATCAGCTTCGGAAATGTTGCAAGGTGGAACCATATGAATTCGATTAAAGTTATTAAAAGGCATTAACCCATTTTTCTTACAGGCAGCAACAATTTCATTCATCTTGATACTTGAAGCTCCATAAGGTGCAAGCGGCTCTCTAGTTGAACGATCTACCACCATATCTACTCCCCAAAAAACTCCAACCCCTCTGATGTCACCCATTACTGGATGTTTTTGAGCGAGCGCTGCTAAACCAGGTCCAAGAATCTTTTCGCCAATTGCAGCTGCATTCTCAACCATTTTTTCACTCTTCATTACCTCAATAGTCGCTACCGCTGCAGCGCAAGCAAGTGGGTGACCTGAGTAGGTTAATCCACCTGGAAACACTCTCTCATCAAAGCTTTTAGATATCTGATCTGAAATAACCACACCGCCAAGTGGTATATAGCCAGAGGTAACTCCCTTTGCAAAAACTATTAAATCTGGAACTGAGTTTGAATGTTGATAGCCAAACCATTTTCCGGTTCTACCAAAGCCGGACATAACCTCATCAGCTATCCACATAATCTCATACTTATCGCATAACGCTCTAACGCCATCAAGATAACCTTTAGGCGGTACCAGCACTCCGGCAGTACCTGGAACACTCTCAATTAAAATTGCAGCAATAGTTTTTGGGCCTTCAAAAATAATAGTTTGCTCTAAATGCTCAAGTGCGCGTTGGCACTCTTGCTCTTGGCTGGTTGCCCAAAATGCTGAGCGATATAGGTA
>CAYFKM010000084.1:0-3783 GCA_964344025.1 uncultured Candidatus Nanopelagicus sp.
TTGGCAATTGGACAAAGCCCAGAGGCAGCACGATTTGCTGGCATCAATGTGGTTCGCCACAAAATGATTGTCTTTACCTTTACTGGCTTTATGTCTGGTGTTGCCGGCATGGTTTACACCTTCCGCTTTTCTACTGCGCAAGCAGATAATGGTGTGGGATTAGAGTTGCTTGTGATCTCAGCGATCTTGCTTGGTGGCGTATCAATCTTTGGTGGTATTGGAACAATCTGGGGAGTTGTAGCTGGTGTATTACTTGCTGGCTCAGTTGAATCTTGGCTAACTCTTCGTGAGATTAATGCCCAATGGCGAACCATTGTTACCGGTATTTTGTTGTTGATCTCAGTAGCTGGCCCTGTGCTGGTAGCTAAGAATAAACAGCGAAGAGAGCGTAAAGCTTTAAAAAACTAAGATCATGCAACCGCTTTTTCTTGGGGTTGATGTTGGGACTACTGCCACAAAAGCGGTTTTAATTGATCAACAAGGTAAGTTGGTTGCGCAAGGTAGAGCTGAGTACCCAACTATTCATCTGCAAGCAGGATGGGTAGAGCAGGATGCAAATCAATGGTGGGTAAGTTTTTGTAAGGCAACTGCGCAAGCTATCTCACAACTTTCAAATGTAAAGATAAGTGGTGTTGTTATCTCCTCTCAAGCTCCAACGTTGTTGGCAGTTGATAGCAGTGGCAACCCAGTTAGAAATGCTCTAATTTGGATGGATCGAAGAGCGCAGGATCAGGCAGATCAATTAGCAAAGCAATTTTCTAATCTTTCAACGCTAACTGGCAATAGAGCAGATCCATATTATGTAGCGGCCAAAATAATGTGGCTTAAACAAAATGAGCCAGGTAATTACGCTAAGACTCAGTTTTTTCTCCAAATACCAGGGTATTTAAATTACAAATTGACTGGAAAATTTAGTTTAGATTCTGCTCATGCCTCACTGTTGCAGTTAAGACAAGCAAATAATAAAGAGTGGGCAGATGAGGTTCTAGCCTTTGCTGGGATTGATAAATCTAAATTTCCAAGTATTGGATTAGCATCCCAGCTTTTAGGTGAGGTAGCAGCAGAGAATGAATCAAAAATTCCAGCTGGCACACCAGTTTTTTATGGCACAGTTGATGGTTGCTCTGCTGCAGTTGAGACTGGGGTAATTGACCCCGGAGTTGTGGCGGAGATGACTGGAACCTCAACCGTCTTAATTATGCCAACTGATGGCAATAACTTTAATGATGCATTTGTCGCAATTGATCATGCAATTGAGAATCGACAACTGCGACTTGGTGCCATGGTGGCAGCAGGTGCCAGTGTCTCTTGGCTGATGACAAATATCTTAAAAGATCAATACTCAATGGATGAGTTAACTCTTAAAGCCAATCAAGTTCTACCTGGATGTGATGGTCTAATTTTTCTTCCTTATATGATGGGTGAGCGAAGTCCAATCTGGAATACAAATGCCAGAGGAGTTTTCTTTGGTTTAACTTTGACCACCACTCCAGAGATGATGTTTAGGGCTGTCCTAGAGGGAACAGCATTTGCACTTGCTCACAATGTTGAGATTGGCAAACAATCTGGTATCAAAATTGATGAGATCAGAAGTATTGGTGGCGGTAGCAAGAGTGGGTTGTGGAATCAGATAAAGGCAGATGTATTGGGAATTCCAATTGCAATCTTAAAAGATTCAAGTGGGGCAGCAGTCGGGGATGCATATTTAGCTGGATTAGGTAGTGGAAGTTTTTCCGACATTAGGAGTGTAATAAACTCAACTGTGAGTATTGAAAATCGCTACCTGCCAAATAAATCAGTTCATGATTACTACCTGCAGCGATATGCCAGATTTAGAAATCTATATGAGAGTTTAAAGAGTGAGTTTGATGCCTCAGCTGCTACTGCAAGATATGAGGGTAAATAAATGAAAGCCTTAATTACAGCACGCTTTGATTCAAGTGAGCTAAGGCGATTGACTGAAAATGGCTTTGAGGTGGAGCAAGCTGGCTTTGGCTTAACTGGTAAAAAGTTAGAATCAAGTGCATTAATAGCAAAGTTTAACGATATAGATGTAGCCATTGTTGAGTTTGAAAATATTACCGAAGAGATTTTAAAGGCAGGTAAAAGGTTAAAGATAATGGCCTGCTTAAGAAATGAACCAGCAGCAAGCACTGATATTGCAGCCGCCTCTACCTTAGATATTCCAGTCTTATTTACACCAGGAAGAAATGCTGTTGCAGTCGCTGAGTACACAATTGGATTAATGCTCTCGATTGCTAGAAGTATTGCTACCACTCACCACCTACTTAGATATACCGATGAATTAACCTCAGTTTCATATAGTGATAAAGCTGGTGAGCGTAAAGGCATTACCTCAGAGTGGAGTATGGATCCAGATGCACCATTTCAAAGATTTCAAGGTGAGGAGTTAATGGGTAAAACTGTTGGCTTAGTTGGTGCAGGTTTTATCGGTCAGGAGATTGCTAAACGGGCAAGCGCGCTTGGCATGAAATTAATTGCCTTTGATCCATATGCAAACTCTGACCAATTAGCTAAATTAAATATTGAGTTAGTTACCTTAGATAAATTGGCAGCTGAGAGTGATTTTGTAGTGATGGCGGCAAAGGTAACCCCCGAAAGTACTGGGGTGTTTTCAGCTAAAGCATTTTCCTTAATGAAGAGATCTGCCTACTTTATAAATACTGCGCGGGCTGCCTTAGTTGATTATCAAGGGCTCTATCAGGTCTTAGCGGAAAATAAGATTGCCGGAGCTGCGCTAGATGTTTATCCAACTGAGCCACTGCCAGGTGATTCACCGCTTAGAAAACTTTCCAATGTAGTGCTCAGCCCACATTTAGCCGGGGCAACTACTGGAGTAGTAAAGCATCATTCAAAGATGGTAGTTGATGACCTACTAATGATTAAGGCAGGTAAAATTCCAAGTAGAGTTGCAAATCCGCAGGTAATGCAAGCATTTATGAAAAAGGGTGGCTTAAGGTGAAGGTGGCGTTAGTAACAGGTGGTGCAACTGGAATAGGTGCTGCCACCGTAAGTGCATTAGCTGCCGATAATTTAACTGTTGCACTTTCCTATTCAAGTAGTGCTGATGCCGCCGCTAAGTTAGCTTCGCAATTAAAAAGTAGTGGTGCAAGAGTTGAAATATTTCAAGCAGATCTATCTAAACCTGGCCGGGCTGAGGATTTAGTGGCGCAGGTAAAATCTAAATTGGGCGCAGTTGATATTTTAATAAATAATGCTGGTTTAATGAGTGATGCCAGTATCATCAAGATGAGTGATCAATTATGGGATGAGGCGATAAATCTAAATTTAACAGTTGCATTTAAATTAATCCGAGCAACCGCACCTGAAATGGTTGGTAAAAAATGGGGAAGAATTATTAATGTTTCATCACAGGTTGCCTTAACTGGTTCAGCAAACCATGCCCATTACGCAGCGGCAAAATCTGGTTTATTAGGATTGACATACTCTGCTGCAAAAGAGTTTGGTGCAAGTGGTGTAACTGTTAATGCTGTACTTCCTGGCAGAATTGAAACAAATATGATTGCAGCAAGATCTGTTGGAAGATTAGATGAGTGGCTTTCACAAACGCCATTAAATAGGTTAGGAACTCCTGATGAGGTGGCGAGCATGATTGCCTTCTTAGCATCTGAGAGAGCCTCCTACATCACTGGGGCTGCAATAAACGTTAATGGAGGGCTGGTAATGGGCTGAGCCCACTTAGGGCAGGTTTTACAACATGATTGTTATAAAGCCAACTTGCACGAAATAAGCACAGCCAAC
>CAYFKM010000085.1:0-3777 GCA_964344025.1 uncultured Candidatus Nanopelagicus sp.
GCTTGCATCTGCATTAATTTGGCAGATTGGGTAAGACCACCATCTACCCGAAGTGTGCTGATTGCAACCTGATCTGATTTAACTGCAGATAAAAGATCTGCTACTGCAGCAGCAATGCCATCGATAATGGCTGATGCAATATGTAATTTACTGTGGTTTAAACCAAGACCCATTATGGATGCGGTGGCATCTGGCCGCCAAAGTGGTGCACCAAGGCCAGCAAATGATGGTGAGGCAATTACTCCTGATGCATCAGGGAGTGAATCTATTTGAGATGGAGAGTCAATAAATTTATTACTAATTAACCAATCTACTGCACTTGCTGCGGTAAAGACCTGACCATCTAAGTAGTAGCAGGTTGAGCCTTTAATCTGCCAAGCAAGTGAGGTTGCTAGTCCATTTTTAGAGATCTTAATTTGATCTGCAATATTGGTAAGTAAAAAGGCACCAGTTCCAAAGGTGCACTTTGCTTGACCAGCGGTAAAACAATTTTGGGCAAAGAGTGCAGCTGGTTGATCCACAATGGCGGCTGCAAGTGGGGTATTTGCTAATTGTGGTAACTCTTTGCAATTAATGGTGCCAATAAGTTGATCATTTGCTACTACCGTTGGAAGTTTTGCAATATCTATCTGCCAAATATCTGCTAATTGTTGCTGGTAGTTAAGGGTTTTAAGATCAAAGAGTAGGGTTCTAGCTGCCGTTGCCTTATCAGTTACAAACTCACCAGTTAATCTATAGATTAGATAGGTATCGGTGGTGGTAATCACCGCATCATCTGGTAGATCTGAGTAATTTTGCTTTAGCCAGGTGATCTTTGGTGCGACAAAGTAGGGATCAATTGTTAGACCAGTTTTATTTAATACAAACTCAGAGTGCTCTTTTCTACTCTCACAAAGTGAGGCACTTCTTGAGTCCTGCCAAATAATGACTGGTGTTAATGGCTTGGCAGTTTTTTTATCCCAAGCCAGGATGGATTCACCTTGATTTGCTAATCCGACCGCGGTTATTTTTTCACTTGTGGTATTTAATACTTGATTGATGGCATCAACTACTGATTGCCACATCAGCTCACCCGTAGTAGTAGCTGATCCACTTTGATTATGTTCATTAGGGAGTGCAGCTGTTGCTTTGGCAATTACTTTAAAATCATCATCTAATACGATCGCCTTGGTGGCTGAGGTGCCCTGATCGATTGCCAATATCGCCATGGCCAACCTTAACTATTTAGAGAATATCTGCGCCTAGATGGCAAAAAAGGGTAAAAATAATCGGCGAAATAGCCGAAATACCCTTCCGTAATCTAGGTCACAGGAGTAGAAAAGGGGTAAGGCTTTTACCAAAAGGCCACCTAAAAGGAGGAATATTCAATAATGTCAATGCTGAATAATGACGAGCGCAAGCTCGCAGAGCTTGGCTATAAACAAGAGCTTGATCGCTCATGGAGTGGGTTCTCAAACTTTGCGATCTCATTTTCGATCATCTCGATTTTAGCCGGTTGCTTTACAACATTCGGTCAAGCTTGGAATAACGGTGGACCAATTGCAATCTCAATTGGTTGGCCACTGATCTCCCTATTTATTTTAATTATTGGTTTTACCATGTCCGAGTTAGTCTCGGCATACCCAACTAGTGGTGGTATCTACTGGTGGGCATCCAAGATGGGTGGGGCTAAGGCTGGTTTCTATACCGGTTGGCTAAATCTGCTTGGATTATTTGGTTGCGTAGCATCAGTAGCTTATGGTTGCGCCACCTTCTTTGATCTCTCCTTCTCATCCTTTAGTAAATCTTGGGCGGAAGGGTACTCACTACAGCGAGTATTTATTATGTTCGCAATTATCTTGGTATTAATTGCAGCCTTAAATATTGGTTCCGGCCACTTAATGGCTACCCTAAACAATATCTCTGTTTGGTGGCATGTAATTGGCGCTGCATTTATCGTTGTGGTTTTAGTTGTTCTTCCAGAAAATCATATGTCTGTTTATGACATGTTTACCATGCGAGTTAATAACTCAGCTGGATTAGCTGGGGGAGAGACTAATGGAACTGCATTTTGGTTCTATGTATTACCACTTGGCTTCTTACTAACTCAATACACAATTACCGGCTTTGATGCCTGTGCTCATATGTCAGAGGAGACAAAGGGTGCAGAGCATGCAGCAGCTCGTGGTTTGTGGCAGGCGATCTTCTACTCAGCAATTGGTGGCTGGATCCTTCTGCTTGCATTCTTATATGCAGTACAAGATGCAGATGCAGTAACCGCAGGTGGCGGTGGTGTAGCTGTGATCTTTGCTCAAGCATTAAGTGCTAAGTGGGCAGGAGTAGTCTTATTAATTGCTAGCTTTGGTCAGCTCTTCTGCTGCACCTCAGCATTAACTAGCGCATCTCGAATGATGTTTGCCTTTAGCCGAGATGGTGCAGTACCTGGCTCTAAGCGGTGGTCAAAGGTTGATAAGAATAAGGTGCCAAAAAATGCAGTGCTTGCTTGCGCTGTAGTTGCAGGCCTTATTACCTTGCCAGCTCTTGTTGAGGTAAATATTGGAACAGCAGAGGCGCCAATTATTGTGCCAACTGCATTTTATGCTGTGGTATCAATTACCGTAATTGGTCTCTACTTAGCATTCTTAATTCCAATCTATCAACGGTGGAAGATGGGTGATAAGTTCAAGCCAGGCTCATGGACACTTGGTAATAAGTACAAGTGGATGTCACCAATTGCAGTAATTGAAATTATTGTTATTTCAATTTACTTCATCTTGCCAACTACACCAATGGGTTGGCCAAATAATGAGGGCTTTGATATCAAGTTTGTTAACTATGCTCCACTATTAGTTGGCGGATCACTGCTCTTCTTGTGGATCTGGTGGCACTTATCTGTGAAGAAATGGTTTACCGGACCTAAGACAACTGTCTAAGTTAAGTTAGATTACTAAGGGCTGCTACCCACAAGGGGTAGCAGCCCTTAATATTTTGCCAAGATCTTCCTAAATACAATACCCTTCTACTTATGGCTTCCCTCACTGTTGAGCAACTACGTAAAGATATCGCTGATAAAAAAATCGATACTGTAGTAATTGCCATGACCGATATGCAGGGTCGATTAGTTGGCAAAAGATTAGATGCAAATTACTTTTTATCTGATGTCTTAAAACATGGCACTGAAGGTTGTAATTACCTATTAGCAGTTGATGTGGATATGAATACGGTGCCTGGGTATGAGATGAGCTCCTGGGAGAAGGGTTACTCAGATCTAGCGATGGTGCCAGATACAAATACGCTGCGCTACATTCCTTGGCAAGATGGTGCAGCCTTGTTATTGGCAGATGTGGCTTGGTTAGATCACTCAGATGTACTTGCATCTCCCCGTCAGATCTTAAAAAAGCAGATTAAGGCGTTAGAGGCTGCTGGAATGAAGGCCTTAGTTGGCACAGAGTTAGAGTTTATAGTTTTTAACAATACCTATGAGCAAGCATTTAATAAGGGGTATAAGGATCTAACCCCAGCTAATCAATACAATGTTGATTACTCAATACTTGGCGGATCAAGGATTGAGCCACTACTTAGAGCAATCAGATTAGGTATGTCTGGTGCTGGTATGAATGTGGAGTCGGTTAAGGGTGAGTGCAACTTTGGCCAACATGAAATCGCATTTAAGTATGCCGATGCTTTAACAACTTGTGATAACCATGTTATTTATAAAAATGGTGCTAAAGAGATCTCAGCTGCAACTGGATACGCCCTTACCTTTATGGCAAAGCCAAATCAAAAGGAGGGTAACTC
>CAYFKM010000086.1:0-2551 GCA_964344025.1 uncultured Candidatus Nanopelagicus sp.
TTGTTTAGATTTAGTTAAATCAGTTCCAGGCACATTAGTTTCATTTGAGTACTCACCTGAGTCATATACAGGAACTGAGCTTGAGTTTGCAGTTGAGGTCTGTAATGCGGTTAATGATGTTTGGAAACCAACTCCTTCTTGGAAGAGCATTATCAATCTTCCAGCAACAGTTGAGATGGCTACTCCAAATATTTATGCAGATTCAATTGAGTGGATGCATCGTAATTTAAAGTATCGCGACAGTGTGATCTTAAGTTTGCATCCTCACAATGATCGCGGCACTGGGGTGGCAGCAGCTGAGCTTGGATATCTTGCAGGTGCAGATCGAATTGAGGGCACTCTATTTGGCAATGGTGAGCGAACTGGAAATGTTTGCTTAGTCACCCTTGGTTTAAATTTATTAAGTCATGGGATCGATCCTGAAATTGATTTTTCAGAGATAGATGAAATTAGGCGAACAGTTGAGTACTGCAATCAACTACGAGTACCAGAGCGCCATCCATATGGCGGAGATTTGGTATTTACTGCATTTTCTGGATCGCACCAAGATGCAATTAAAAAAGGATTTGAGCATATGGAAAAAGATGCCAATGCTGCTGGTGTTGATAAGGATAAATTTATTTGGGCAGTTCCCTACCTACCAATTGATCCAAAAGATATTGGTCGAACATATGAGGCGGTAATTAGAGTAAATAGCCAGTCAGGTAAAGGTGGCGTGGCATATTTGATGAAGCATGAACATCAATTAGATCTACCACGTAGATTGCAGATTGAATTTAGCCAAGTAATTCAAGCTATTACCGATAGTGAAGGTGGTGAGGTATCACCGGAGGCGATGTGGAGCAGCTTTGAAGATGAGTACTTACCAGCTAAAAGTAATCAGTGGGGCAGATTTAAATTAGCAGGACTTTCTCAAACCTCTCAGATGGATGAGGATGTTAATTTATCCATTGAATTAATCGACAAGGGTGAATCTAAAAAATTATCTGGAAAAGGCAATGGTCCAATTGCAGCATTTGTTGAAATCATAAATCAATATGCACCAGCCTTAAATTTACGAGTTCTTGATTATTATGAGCATGCGTTATCAGCTGGTGGTGATGCTAAAGCTGCTGCATATCTTGAGTGTGAGATATCTGGAAAGGTTTATTGGGGAGTGGGAATTGATCCCTCCACAACAACTGCAGCGCTGAAAGCAGTTATCTCTTCGATCAATCGCGCAGTTCGTTAACTGACTCTGACCTACCCCTCTAGTAACTTAGGGGGTATGTCGGTGTATCGCGATTTAGCAGTAGTACTTCGTACCCAAAAACTTGGGGAGGCAGATCGAATTATTACCCTCTTTACTAAAGAGCATGGGCGGATTAAAGCGGTTGCCAAGGGTATAAGAAAAACTAAATCAAGATTTGGCGCTAGGTTAGAGCCAGCGAGTTATGTGGATTTACAACTATATTCCGGTAGAACCTTTGACACAATTACTCAGGTAGTAAGTATTGAAAATTACGGCGATGTACTTTCAAGTGATTATCAAAGTTGGACAGTTGCTAATGCGATTTTAGAGGCGGCAGAGAGATTTACTACCGCGGAGCATGAACCAGCGCTGCAGCAATATTTGCTAGTTACAGGCTCACTTAAGGCACTTGCAGAGAAAAGATATGATCCATCATTGATTTTAGATGCTTATTTACTTCGCTCATTGGCAGTTGCAGGATATGCGCCATCATTAACCATTTGCTCAAGATGTGATGCACCAGGGCCACATAAATTTTTCTCACTCCAAGGTGGTGGCAGTGTCTGCATTGGCTGTAAACCTGCAGCTTGTGCAACACCTGCTCTTGCCACCTTAGAATTAATGGCTAATCTATTAACTGGAGATTGGGAACAGGCAAAAATGAGTGAGGCTAGAAATAGAAGTGAGGCATCTGGCTTAATTGCGGCATACCTGCAATGGCACTTAGAGCGTGGACTTAGATCTTTACCATTGGTTGAAAGAGTAAGTCGTGGCTAGAGTTGTAGTAAAACCTGCCAAAAGTAGTGAAGCAAAAGGTAAGGTTAAAAAAGCTTCACGCAAAAAAGTTATTAAGCCTCCAACTCCACATCGAAGTAATGTGCGCCCACCAAAATTAGATCCAAAACAGATTCCAAATCATGTGGCAATTGTTATGGATGGCAATGGCAGATGGGCCAAGCAACGTGGATTACCTAGAACTGCAGGGCATGAAGCTGGCGAGTTAGCACTAGTTGATATTGTGCATGGAGCAATTGAAATTGGCGTAAAGGAGTTAAGTGTTTACGCATTCTCAACTGAGAATTGGCGCAGATCCCCAGAGGAGGTTAAGTTTTTAATGGGATTTAACCGCCAAGTAATACATAATCGCCGAGATGAGTTAAATGAGTTAGGTATAAAAATTCGCTGGGTAGGTAGGCAGAAAAAACTTTGGGCTAGTGTAATTAAAGAGTTAACTGATGCTGAAAATCTAACAAAAAATAATCAGGTTTTAACCCTTAATATGTGTATTAATTATGGGGGAAGAGCTGAAGTTTTAGATGC
>CAYFKM010000086.1:2561-3750 GCA_964344025.1 uncultured Candidatus Nanopelagicus sp.
CCCCAGATATGAGCGATGTTGATCTATTTTTAAGATCCTCTGGTGAGCAGCGAACAAGTAACTTTTTAATGTGGCAATCAGCTTACGCTGAGATGGTGTTTATGGATGTGCTTTGGCCAGATGCTGATCGCAGAACCCTATGGCGGGCTATAGAAATTTACGCTGAGCGCGAGCGCAGATTTGGTAAGGCTTAACTTAACACTTTTGGCATAAGCCAAATAATTCCACCACGTGAGTTACCTTTTTAAATCCATTACTTTTAGCAACTGAATTTGCCCATTTCTCAACTGCACTTGCCTCTATTTCTACTGTCTTACCACAATTAGTACAAAGTAAATGGTGGTGATGTCCAGCATCACATAATCTATATAACGCCTCACCATCATCTTTGCGTAATACATCAACAACATTTTCTGAGGCAGCCTTTTGTAGAGCCCGATATACGGTAGCTAAGCCAGTACTTTTTCCTTGCTTTCGAATTGATTGAAATATCTGCTGAGCACTTAAAAAGCCACCAGCTTTTTCTAAGGTAGCAAGAACTGAAGATTGTGATTTACTCATGCGGAAGATTTGCCACTACTAACCACATAATTATGATTCCTAGAAATGTTGCCAACATAGTTAGCTTGGAGGAGTGCTTAGAGTGTGCCTCAGGCAAAATATGTGAGGTTGCTAGGTAAATTAACATACCCGCAAATGCTGCTAAGTAAACTCCAAGTACTGGATCACTTATTGTTATGTAGGTACCAAAAGCAGCACCACCGACTCGCATAACGGCATCTACTGCCAGCAACCAAATTGCGCGCCGGCTCCAATTCCCACCTTTAACTAGTAGGGAGACGGTGTTTAAGCCATCGCTAAATGCGTGTACTAGTAATGCCACGAAGATTGCAATTCCTAATGAGTTACTTACTTGAAAGGCAATACCAAGGGCTACGCCATCTAAAAAGACATGGCCACTCATAGTTAGGGCACCTACTGTGCCGGCTAAGTTATGGGAGTGCTGATGATCCTGGGCGTACTCAGAATCAGATGGTTCATGTGAGCCAAGTGCTCGCTCAATTAGATGTAACAGTATGAATCCGGCAATAAATGCTACTGAAACTGCTGGGGCGTGAAAAAGCTCATTTTTGTTTAACTCAAAAACTTCTGGCAGTAAATCAAATGCGACTAATCCAAGTAGTAATCC
>CAYFKM010000087.1:0-3676 GCA_964344025.1 uncultured Candidatus Nanopelagicus sp.
CACGTATTTAATTTTGATGGGTGGCCAATTATTTATAGACGAATAGCAAAATTAATCAACCGATCCTCATCAAAATTAACTAAGCTCAATGATGTTTCAAAGGGTGAGCGCAGAGTAAATAGTAAGACGCTTCAGTTTTACTCTGCTAATCGAAATATTGGAAATTACCTTCCTGTCCTAGCGATTCATCAGATGTTAGGTGAGGAGTTAGATGTTTGGAATATCCATAAAACTCCAATTGATTGGGATTTTGTTCATAAAAATTACTCTCAAGTTATTATTGGTGGTGCTGGACTATTGCACTCCGTCTTTGAAAAATTCTGGATTGATATCGAAAAAAACTGTAAATTGCCAATTATTATCTGGGGGATTGGAGTATGCCTACCTGATAATGACTCAGTTAAAGGGGTACCTAAAGAGGTTGTTAAATCTGTTTTTGCAAAAGCTAAATTTGCAAATGTGCGAGATGAGTTGACCAGAGATTTTTATGAGTTAGATCCAAATATATCTATTACAGCCTGTCCAACTCTTATATACATTGCCAATACTTTTAAGGTTGAGGCAAAAGTTAAAGGCGCTAACCAGGTTTTGCATAGCTCTCATGTGGATTTAGAGCCAATATCCTCAACACCGCAGATTAAAAAGATAATTGAAAATGCTGGGTTTTCCTACAAATTTACAGCAAATATTGAAACTGAAAAGTTACCTCTAAAAAAACTTTTAAAAATGTATCAAAATTGTGATTATGTAGTTACTACTCGATTGCATGGAGCAATTATTGCCTATGCTTTTAAGCGCCCATATATTGCGATCTCCTTTGACCCAAAGATCGCAGCCTTTAACCAGTTATATGGTGGCGGCGTTTGTATATCAAATGTTGATCAACTTCATTCACTCATAAATAGTGATAAATTCAAAGTGGGTAGCAATTACGAGGCTGAACTGGTGCGGATTAGGGATTTTGGAAAGCTGGTAGCTAAGAGTATTTTGTAGTCGAGGTTTTTCTTCCTACTGTATTTAAATAAGATTTACTGCTTTAATACCCTAATTCTAAGGAGAGATATGAAGGCTGCAAAGATTGCTGATTTCGGGATCACTGAAGAGTTTGGGTATTTACCAGCATTTGACCCGGCTCAATCGCTATCCCCAGGTAATGAGGAGTGGGATCAATTTGGTAAGGATCTACCTAAATTGCTGATGGGAAGTAATTTTCGCTCCCGAGTGAAATCTCTTCCTAAATTTAATATCGATAAGCTCAATGGAGAAGCTGAAATTCAACGAGCGATGTTAGTGCTTAGTTATATTGGTCAGGCATATCAATGGAGTGACAACTCACCTGCCACTGTGATGCCAGCCAACCTAGCTATTCCTTGGTATGAGGTTGGTAAATTGGTTGGCAGACCACCAATACTTTCCTATCAAAGTTACGCTTCAGATAATTGGCGCAGATTTGATAAAAATGGCCCAATCGAGTGTGGAAATATTGGATTGTTGCAATGTTTCTTAGGTGGTCAGGATGAAGAGTGGTTTATTTTAATCCACATTGATATTGAGAAAAAAGCAGGCAAAGCTTTAAAAGCTATTGAAAATGCGCAACTTGCAGTCTTAGAAAATGATGCCGATAAAGTTGAGTCTGCGCTCACAACAATGCGTGATGCCCTTGCTGCTATGTATAAAGTGCTAGGTAGAATGCCTGAAAGATGTGATCCATACATTTACTTTCATCGGGTTCGGCCATACATATTTGGCTGGCGTAATAATCCATCTTTGCCAGATGGTGTGGTTTATGAAGGTGTGGATGCATATAAAGGTGTTGGTCAAAAGTTTCGCGGTGAAACTGGCGCCCAAAGTGCCATTATTCCGGCTATGGATGGTGTGCTTGGAATTGAACATGAGCGGGATGAGTTGCGTGAATACTTAATGGAGATGCGTACCTATATGCCACCTAAACATGTAAGTTTTATAGAGGCGGTCGAGGCTGGTCCTTCAGTTCGTAACTTTGTGACTTCTGCTAAGAAAGCAAACTTAACTGGAGTATTTAATGAGTGTGTTGAGTTAGTTGCAAACTTTAGAGCTATGCATCTTGAGTATGCCGGTACTTATATTCATGCCCAGGCGCAAGCCACCCCTGGTAACCCTTCTGCGGTAGGAACCGGTGGCACACCATTTATGGTCTATTTACGCAAACATAGGGATGAGACCAAACAGCAAACTGTTAAATAACAGATTATTACTGTGCTAACTCTATTAAACTAGGGTTAGCACAAAACAACTAAAAAGATTTTTAATTTCCAACAAAATTGGAGGTCTACCAATGAAGGCCTCACCTGAGCAACAATCACTTACATTAGAGCTTCAGTCTCTTGATAATGAGATTATGCAGGCAAATATTAAACTTAAATCACTGCCTGAAATTGAACAATTACTTCATATTGATAAGCGGTTAACCTCAGCAACAACAGAGTTAGCATCAGTAAACAATGAAGCCAATCAGGTAGCACTTGAATTACGCAGAGGCGAGGTCGATGTTGAGACGGTCACCGATCGAATAAAAAAAGATGAGGCTCGACTTGCCTCCGGCAATGCCACCCCTAAAGAGTTAGAACAATTGCAGCATGAGGTGGAGAGCTTAAAAAAGCGACAGTTAGCGCTGGAGGAGATTGAGCTTGAGATTATGGTTCGTAATGAAGCGATTACTGAGCGGGCAAAGATATTAACAACTGACTTAGCCTCACTTGAGAGATTAAAATCTGAGATTAATCAAAGATTAGCCTCTGCAAGTAGTGAGATAAACAATTTAATCATTAGTAAACAGAATGATCGTAAAAGTGTAGCTGCGAAAATAGAAAAACCCTTACTAGAACTTTATGAAAAGATTAGAACAACAAGTGGAGGTGTGGCAGCTGCTGCTCTGATTGGTAGTAAATGTAATGGTTGCAATTTAGCAATTAATGTAGTGGAGATGGATCGGATCAAATCCTTGGCTAAAGATGAACTTTTACGATGTGAAGAGTGCCGCCGAATTTTGGTCAGAATTTAATGGCCAGACATTTTGTAGTAAGTGCTGACGGAGGCTCTCGTGGCAATCCAGGGCCTGCTGCTTTTGGGGCAGTTGTATATGAAAATGACAAACTAGTTAAGGAGATAGGTAAATTTATCGGGTCAGCTTCAAATAATGTTGCTGAGTATCAAGGTTTAATTGCTGGATTATCTGCAGTAAATGAAATCGATCCGAGTGCAACTATTTTAGTTAAAATGGATTCCAAGTTAGTAGTTGAACAAATGAGTGGTAGATGGAAAGTTAAGCATCCAAATATGCAAAAACTAGCCAAGCAAGCATTAGCAACACATGATCCAAAACTAGTCTCCTACCAATGGATACCACGTGAGGAAAACTCGCATGCTGATTCAATTCTCAATGATGTATTAGATAGCCAAATATAAGCATTTCCTAGATAAAAATAACTTAGGTATAATTTCAACTGAAGAGTCGTCTGGATCATCGCGTTATGAAAATACCGAGGAAAGTCCGGACTCCAAAGAGTAAGGTGATGGTTAACGACCATCCAGGGAAACCTGCGGGATTAGTGCCACAGAAAATAAACCGCCGTTAGCAATAACGGTAAGGATGAAACGGTGGTGTAAGAGACCACCAGCATTTACGGCAACGTATATG
>CAYFKM010000088.1:0-3507 GCA_964344025.1 uncultured Candidatus Nanopelagicus sp.
TAGAGCAAGCGGCTCATAATCGCTGTGTCGTGGGTTCAAATCCCGCCTCCGCTACAAGTATTTCAGATGTAAATCACGATCAGGATAAGATTGAATTTCAGTAAATGGTAAGGGTCAGGTAATCTCATCACATAAGAAATTAACAATTGTTAATTTAACTACAAGGCTAGGAGCTCAACCATGGCAAGTAAAAGTGCAGATGTTCGCCCAAAAATTACAATGGCATGTGTTGAGTGTAAAGAGCGAAACTATATAACCCGCAAGAATCGCAGAAATGATCCAGATCGTTTGGAGTTAAAAAAGTTTTGCCCGCGTTGTAAATCTTCTCAACTTCATCGCGAAACTCGTTAACTAGAACCCGCCAATGGCTGGGTCAATCAGAGTGTGCTTAATTGCAGAGGGCTTTACCGAAGATTTTATTAAGTGCGTAGGCGCAATAACGTCTAATTCCAAGGTTCCTATAAGTATTTATGCCAATGGTAAAAAAAATTGGCTCAAAGTCGATTTGTTTAATTCAGATCAGATAAGCCTTACCCAAGAAAAAAACCCGTTAGGCTGGGGAAATATCATAAATTTGTTTATAAATACACACAGCGAAGATTATTTATTAATTATGGATCCTTCAACGATCTTTCTAGCTGATCCAATACCTAAAACATTAGATGCACTTAATTCAGGGTTTCAAGGTGTTGGTTGGAAAGGTGGTTTAGTCAATTTAGATGATGAATGGCGAAGCACTGATGATAAGGGAGTAGGCGAAGTTGATGTTTTATTTAGCTACTACTTTGCCTTTGATCGTACTTTTGTACAAAAAGTAGGTGGAGCAAATTCAAGTGCTAAATATTATCGAAACGCGGATATTGAGTTGTCACTTGCTATGAGAGCAGCGGGTGGAAGATTAATTCAAATAGATCTACCCCTTGACCAAGGTAGGCATCATGGTTACCACGATACTGATCCAGATTATCGGGATAAAAATTCTAAGAAGAATTATCAAAGGATTTTAGAAAGATTTAGAGGGAAAAATGAAATCCTTTCACCACGTAGGTAGGCTTAAGTAATGGAGCAACTATCCAAATTCACCACGTTACGTGTTGGTGGACCTGCACAGAAGATTGTTCACGCCAAGACTGAAGATGAATTAATTGAGTTGGTAAAAGTTGCTGATAAAAGTAATGAACAACTATTGATTCTTGGCGGTGGATCAAACCTACTTATCAGTGATGCCGGATTTGCAGGCACTGTAATAAGAGTTGAGAGTAAAGGAAATGCTTTAGATTATGACGCATGTAGTGGTGGAATGATTGAAGTAGCAGCGGGCGAAGATTGGGATAAATTTGTAGCGTTAACTATCGACAAGGGTTTTGCTGACTTAGAAACGCTAAGCGGTATACCGGGCACAGTTGGTGGAGCACCCATACAAAATATTGGAGCTTACGGTCATGAGGTAAGTGAAACTATTGCTCGAGTTAAAACCTATGATCGACAGAAAGGCGAGATTGTTACCTTTTCAAACTCTGATTGCAAGTTCTCTTATCGTCACTCCATTTTTAAAGCCGAACCTGGCAGATATGTTATTTTAAATGTTACCTTTCAACTTCGAAAAGGTAATCAATCTTTACCGATTGCATACGCAGAGTTAGCAAAGCATCTATCGGTTAATCTTGGAGATCGAGTTGAGGTATCTAAAGTCAGGAAAGCTGTTTTAGAGTTACGGGCAAGCAAAGGTATGTTGATTAATACTGCAAGCCAAATAAACTCAGCTGGTTCTTTTTTTGTAAATCCAATCTTAAGTAAGGAAACTGCAGATTCTCTTCCGAAGGAAGCGCCACGATGGCCACAACCAGATGGACGTGTAAAAACCTCAGCTGCATGGCTGATGGAGCATGCGGGAATCACTAAAGGAGAAAAATTAGCCGGAGCTCAGATTTCAAATAAACATGTTTTGGCTTTAACAAATTCTGGGGATGCTACCGCTGAAGATATTATAGAACTTGCAAAAAAAGCTAGAAAAAAAGTATTTGAAAAATTTGGTATTAAATTACAAGCAGAGGTGCAATTAGTCGGTTTAGATCTAGATTAAATTGCTTCACTTAGCAATTTTTTAACTCGCGCAATCCCTTCAATAATATCGTCATCACCTAATGCATATGAAAAGCGCAAATACCCAGATGGACCAAATGCCTCACCAGGTACTGCTGCAACCTCAGCCTCTTCCAAAATTAATGTCGCTAACTCAGCAGAGTTCTTAGGTTTTCTACCTCTAATCTCTTTACCCAATACACCTTTTACAGAGGGATAAACATAAAATGCTCCGGTTGGTGTCGGGCAGCTAACACCAGGAATTTCATTAAGTAATTTAACAATTAATTTGCGTCGCCTATCAAACGCTTCTCCCATTTTGTGCACAGCAGAAAGATCACCATTTAGTGCGGCAATTGCTGCTCGCTGGGAAACATTTGAAACATTAGATGATAGGTGGGATTGCAAATTTGTTGCTGCTTTAATTATATCTTTTGGTCCGATCATCCAACCTACTCGCCAACCAGTCATTGCGTAAGTCTTGGCAACACCATTAATTATTATTGTGCGATCTGCAAGCTCTGGAACTGCAACACAAATACTAGGTGCTTTGGCGCCGTCATAAAGTAAATGTTCATAAATCTCATCAGTTACAACCCAAAGGTTATTCTTTGATGCCCATTGACCTATCTCCTTAACCTGAGCTGGAGAATAAACTGAACCAGTTGGATTTGAGGGTGAACAAAAAAGTAATACCTTAGTTTTCGGAGTTAAGGCTTTTTCTAATTGTGTTAAAGAAACTAGATAATTTTGCGACTCATCAGCAAACACTTCAACTGGAACTCCGCCAGCTAACTTGATGCACTCAGGATAAGTTGTCCAAAATGGTGAAGGCAGTATTACTTCATCACCCGGATCTAATATTGAGGCAAAAGATTGATAAACAGATTGCTTGCCACCATTTGTTACTAATACTTGATCAACTGTAATTTCATAATTTGAGTCACGTTTAGTTTTCTTGACAATCGCTTCCCTTAACTCTGGTAATCCTGGGGTAGGTGTATAACGGTGATTGGTTGGAATCTTTGCCGCTTCAATTGCAGCATTTACTATGTAATCAGGTGTTGGAAAATCTGGTTCACCAGCGCCAAAACCAATTACAGGTTTTCCAGCAGCCTTTAATGCCTTTGCTTTACTATCGACAGCTAGTGTTGCAGATTCTGCAATTGCAGCAATTCGCTTTGATACTCGGGATTTATCAGATGCGCCCATGGGGGGACAGTCTGCCATCTACGCCTAAAACTGGCTTCATTTTTATCCCAGTTTTACCTTCGACCGTTGCCTCCTCTACACTTTCGCACCCGGCGCTTGTATTAGGTCATGATTTTTCATGCCTTAATTCGGGATAAAGGGCAGTAGCTCAATTGGCTAGAGTTGCCGTCTCCAAAGCGGCCGGTTGGGGGTTCGAGTCCCTCCTGCCCTGCA
>CAYFKM010000089.1:0-3474 GCA_964344025.1 uncultured Candidatus Nanopelagicus sp.
ACGCCAGTTGCAGCCTTTTTTGCCTTTTTCTTCGCAGCTGCACCTTTTACTGTTTTTTCAGTAAGTGTCGGTGCACTCTTTTTAGATCTTTTCCCTTTTTTCTTTGAACCTTCTGGATTTTCTATTTCCCAAGCTCTTCTACCAGCTAGCAACTCAAGTGCGCGCTCTAATGTTAGAAGTTCTAACGCATCACCACGACGAAGTGTGGCATTAGTTTCACCATCAGTTACATATAAACCAAATCTTCCATCTTTAACAATTACATCCCTACTTGTTTGCGGATCCTTACCCAATTCTTTAAGGGGTGGCTTAGCTACACCCCGTCTTCTCACCTTTGGTTGCCTATAGATTTCTAACGCTTCTTCGAAATTAATTGTAAACAGTTGATCCTCACTACTTAAAGTTCTTGAATCAGTACCATGTTTTAAATATGGACCATATCTGCCATTTTGGACTGTTATAACCTCTCCTTCATACTCTCCTAATTTTCTTGGTAAAGAAAGTAGTTTTAACGCATCATCAAGCTCGATTGTGTCCAATGACATTGTGGAAAGAAGTGAAGCGGTTCTAGGTTTTGGGGCATCTTTTTTCTTTCTTTTCTTTTTCGCACCCTCCTCAACACTCTCTTCTGGAAAAACTTCAGATACATACGCACCATATCGGCCAGATTTTGCAATTAACTCTAAGCCTGTTGTTGGATCAACACCTAGTTTTCGTTCACCCGATGGCTTAGCTAATAATTCAATTGCTTTAGTAAGTGTTAACTCATCTGGTGCCATCTCCTCAGGAATATTTGCATACTTTCGTTCCTCACCCACACCTTGTTGAAGGTAAGCACCGAATCTGCCAACTCTAATTTCAATATCTTCACCAATCTTCATGGTGTTTATTGCTTGAGCATCGATAGCACCAAGATCTGCTGAAAGATCTGCTAACCCTGGATTATTCTCACTTCCGTAAAAGAACTTAGTTAGCCATGCAACTCTTTCCTCTTCACCATTTGCAATCTTGTCTAGATCCTCTTCCATAGCTGCGGTGAATTCATAATCAATTAATTTTGTAAAGTGCTGTTCTAATAATCCAGTAACTGAAAAGGCTAAAAATGTTGGAACTAATGCCCTTCCTCGCTTTGCCACATACCCGCGATCTTGAATTGTCTGCATAATTGATGCAAAGGTAGAAGGTCGTCCAATTCCTAACTCCTCTAACTTTTTTACCAATGTTGGCTCGGTATACCTAGCTGGTGGCTTGGTTTCATGTCCTTCACAACTGTATTGCGAAACAGAAATCTTCTCTCCAACACTCATAGCTGGCAACCTACGATCTACCTCTTCAGTATCAAACTCATCTCTTGATAACTCTGGTGCTAACTCACCGGGAGTTTTAAATGAATCCCCGGCAGGTCTTATTGCTTCATGCGCCTCTTGCGCATTTTTAGTTTTACCTTCATAAACACGTGGTGAATCTGGCACAGATTCTTTTCCATATAAGGATTGCGCTGATGATCTAGCTGCAGTAATTGCAGCAGATGAAAGAGTCACTGAGTCAGTTCGCATATATGTTATGTAGCCATTTTCATATAAGCGCTGAGCAATTCGCATTGTTAATTGCGCACCCCAACCAAGTCTTGATCCGGCATCTTGCTGCATAGTTGAGGTGGTAAATGGTGGCTTTGGTCTTTCAGTTCTTGGTGACTCCTCTAATGATTTAACAACTAAATCTTGATTAGAAAGTGATTGAACTAATTCCCGTGCCCCTGCTTCATCAAGTAATAAAATATTTTCAACAGATTTTTCCTTAATTCCACCATTGGAGTCAAAATCATTTGTGGCAGCTACTCGCTTACCATTCAAAGATAAGAGTCTGGCAGTAAATCCAGGTGTGCACTGAGCATTTAAATCCCACCAAGTAGATGAGATAAATGCCATTCGCTCCCGTTCCCGCTCAACGATTAACCTAGTTGCCACAGATTGCACTCTGCCGGCTGAAATTCTTGGCATTACCTTTTTCCAAAGCACTGGTGATAAGCGGTAGCCATAAAGTCGATCTAAAACTCTTCGAGTTTCCTGTGCATCTACTAATCGATAATCTAAATCCCGAGTCTCTTTCGCAGCTTTTTGAATTGCATCTTTAGTAATTTCATGAAAAACCATTCGCCTAACTGGAATTTTTGGCCGCAATACTTCAATTAAATGCCAAGCAATCGCCTCACCTTCGCGATCCTCATCTGTTGCCAGAATTAACTCTTCAGCATCCTTTATTAAATCTTTTAATTCAGCAACTTTTGCTTTCTTATCTGGGTTAATTACATAAAGCGGAGCAAAGTCCTCCTCAATATTTACACCCTCTTTTGCCCAAGCAATTTTTTTATACTCCTTGGGAATATCTGCAGCACGTTGTGGTAAATCCCTAATATGCCCCACTGATGCTTCAACCACATACTCATCGCCCAAGAAGGAGCTAATTTTGCGGGCTTTAGCCGGCGACTCAACAATTACTAACTTTGTGCCCAAATTGATCCTTCTTTATCTAATTAGGGAAGAGGAAAGGAATTAAGCGATTGCAGTTGCTCTTTTTCGGTTGCGAACTAAGGCGTAAATAATTACCACAGTTGCAATAAGTGCAATCACTAAATTCATTTGCTCATTATTATCTAAAGTAAAACCAACAATTGCTGGGGTAATTAATAATCCCACTAAGTTCATCACTTTGATTAGAGGATTAATCGCAGGGCCAGCTGTATCCTTAAAAGGATCGCCAACTGTGTCACCAACAACTGTGGCCTTATGTGCCTCACTGCCCTTACCGCCAAATTTTCCATCCTCAATCATCTTCTTAGCGTTATCCCAAGCACCACCTGAGTTTGATAAAAACACAGCCATTAAAGTCCCGGCCCCAATTGATCCTGCTAAGTAAGCACCAAGGGCTCCTACACCTAAGCCAAAACCAACTGCAATTGGCGCCATAACGGCAAGTAATCCAGGGGTTGCAAGTTCACGTAATGAATCTCTTGTACAAATATCAACTACTGGTCCATACTCTGGCTTAACTTTTCGAGTCATAATTCCTGGGTACTTTTTAAATTGTGCACGAACCTCTACTACTACCGCACCAGCAGCTCTTGATACTGCGTTAATAGCAAGTCCTGAGAACATAAATACCACTGCAGCTCCAATTACCAAACCAACTAAATTTCTTGGATCTGCTACATCTAATACACCTTGAAACTCTAAAACTTGATCCTTAACTAATAATCCCTTATCAATTACTGCATTTTTAATTGCATCAGTAAAGGCACCAAATAGCGCAGTTGCAGCTAATACAGCAGTTGCAATTGCAATTCCTTTAGTAATTGCCTTTGTAGTATTACCAACTGCATCTAAGGAAGTAAGAATCTTTGCACCTTCACCTTTAACATCACCACTCATTTCAGCTATACCTTGAGCATTATCTGAAATCGGCCCAAAGGTATCC
>CAYFKM010000090.1:0-3436 GCA_964344025.1 uncultured Candidatus Nanopelagicus sp.
GGGTTCGACTCCCCTCAGCTCCACGCAAAATAAATAGGATTAAAGAAAGATTAAAAAAGATTAAAAAGGGAGAAGTGGTGCCAAAGGTTTTAGGAATACCAAAAAACTGGAGTGCTAGCGATATGCCAGATCTAACTGGCAAAAAATTCCTGATTACTGGCGGCACCTCCGGGATTGGTTTAGCAGCGGCAACTGAGTTAGCCCGCAGAAATGGTCATGTTTATATCACCGCACGAAGTGTCGAAAAGGCACGAGAGGCAATTAAAAGGATTGGCCCAGGTTTAGTCGATTACCTGTTAATGGATTTAACTGATTTAGAATCGGTAAGAAAAGCTGCCGTAAGAGTTGATAAACAATTTGATGTTGTAGTTTTAAATGCTGGTGTGATGGCAACTCCTTTTACTAAAACTAAAGATGGCTTTGAATTGCAGTTAGGAACAAATCATTTAGGCCATTTTGCATTTGCTGGTTTAATTAAAAACCAAATAAAAGATCGGCTAGTAGTTGTTTCAAGCTTTGCCCATAAAATGGGCACTTTTGGGGATAATTCTCAAACTACCATTAAAAATATGATGTTAGGTATTGGTAAGTATCAAAAATGGCAGGTTTATGGTGCAAGTAAGTTAGCAAATTTATTGTTTGTCTCTGAGCTAGAACGATTAAGAATTACCAATAATTGGTCATTTACACCAATTGCAGTCCATCCTGGGTACTCTGATACAAATTTACAAGCAGTAGCATCACAAATGCGTGGCGCTAAGGCTGAGGAAAAAATCACTATGCTGATTAATAAGTTACTCGCACAACCAGCATCAGCTGGTGCTCTTCCAACACTTGCAGCTTGCGTTTATCCAAATTTATTAGGAGCTAGCTTTATTGGGCCAGATGGTTTTATGCAGATGCGTGGTCATCCAAAGTTAACCCGCGCTAAGGCACTTGCTTATGATCAAGTTTTAGCAAAAAATCTGTGGCAAGTAAGTGAAGAGTTGACCAAGGTTAGTTGGGCATAAAAAATGCATGAGGCTTATGACTTCAAAGCAGTGCAAGAAAAATGGCTGCCAATTTGGGACAAGTTAGAACCTTTTAAATCTGGCAGAAAAGATGATAGTCGTCCTAAAAAATATGTTTTAGATATGTTTCCTTACCCATCAGGAGATTTACATATGGGTCATGCCGAGGCGTATGCATTAGGCGATGTAATTGCAAGATATTGGATTCAAAAGGGATTTAATGTCATGCATCCAATTGGATGGGATGCATTTGGCTTACCAGCAGAGAATGCTGCGATTAAACGAGATGCCGATCCTAGAGCTTGGACCTATGAAAATATTGCAGTTCAAAAAGCTTCAATGCGTAGGTATGCCTGCTCATTTGATTGGGATCGAGTGCTTCATACCTGCGATCCAGAGTATTACAAATGGAATCAATGGTTATTTCTTAAGATGTTTGAAAAAGGCTTGGCTTACCGCAAAGACTCAGCTGTTAATTGGTGTCCTGATTGCCAAACAGTATTAGCAAATGAACAGGTAGTTGCTGGCTTATGTGAACGATGTGACAGTGCGGTAACTAAAAAGAAGTTAAATCAATGGTATTTAAAGATAACAGATTACGCAGATCGTCTATTAGATGATATGGATCAATTAGAGGGTGCTTGGCCGGAAAAAGTGCTGCTAATGCAAAGAAATTGGATTGGTAGATCAACTGGCGCTCAAGTTGATTTTAAAGTTGAAGGCTTTGATCAAAGTATCACTGTTTACACCACTCGTCCTGATACTTTATTTGGTGCAACATTTATGGTGGTAGCTGCCGACTCTGATTTAGCCGCTAAATTAGTTGCAAACACATCAGTTGAGGCAGAGTTTAAAAAGTATTTAGAGAGTGTGAAGGCAGCAAGTGATATCGATCGCCTAGCAACTGATCGCGTTAAAACTGGTGTATTTCTTAATCGCTATGCGATTAATCCAGTAAATAATGAGAAGATCCCAATTTGGGCATCTGATTATGTATTAGCCGATTATGGAACTGGTGCAATTATGGCAGTTCCAGCTCATGATCAACGAGATTTAGATTTTGCAAAGGCAATGAAATTACCAGTTCGAGTAGTAATTGATACCGGATTAGAGGATCCAAATATATCCGGGATTGCAACCTCAGGTGATGGCAAGGTTATTAACTCTGGATCAATTACTGGATTAAGTAAAGATGAGGCTATTACTAAGATAATTAAGGAGCTAGAGAGTAAAAAAGTTGGAAAGGCAACTAAGAATTATCGCCTACGAGATTGGTTAATATCTCGCCAGCGTTTTTGGGGAACACCAATTCCAATTGTGCATTGTGATAAGTGTGGATTAGTTCCAGTACCTCAAGATCAATTACCAGTTGAATTACCAGATGCTAAGGGTTTGGATCTAAAGCCAAAGGGATCTTCACCATTAGGGGCGGCTGAAGATTGGGTAAATGTTAAATGCCCAAAGTGTTCTGGGGATGCAAAACGTGATGCCGACACTATGGATACCTTTGTTGACTCCTCATGGTATTTTTTGCGCTACACCTCGGTAAATAATCACAACGAGGCATTTGATAAAAAAGAGGTTGAGACCTGGCTACCTGTTGATCAATATGTTGGTGGCGTAACCCATGCGATCTTGCACCTTTTATACTCCCGATTTTTCACCAAAGTATTAAATGATCTTGGCTTATTAAACTTTAATGAACCATTCACTAGATTATTAAATCAAGGAATGGTTTTAATGGATGGCTCAGCTATGAGTAAGAGTCGAGGTAATTTAGTTAAGTTATCTGATGAGTTAGATAAGCATGGTGTTGATGCCATCAGAGTCTCATTAGTCTTTGCTGGCCCAACAGACGATGATGTGGATTGGGCTGATGTTTCACCAGCTGGATCATTAAAATTTTTAAATCGTGCTTGGCGAATTAGCCAAGATGTAAGTAGCAAAGTTGGTATTGATTTTAAGAGTGGAAATATTGAGCTTAGAAAAGTAACCCACAAAACTCTAGCTGATATCGAGTTAGCGGTCGAATCTTTTAGATTTAATGTAGTTATCGCCCGAATTATGGAGTTAGTAAATGCTACGAGAAAAGCGATTGATTCTGGTTGTGGTCCAGCAGATGCTGCAGTTAGAGAGGCCGCTGAGGCAATTGCTATCTCTCTTTCATTAGTTGCACCATACACAGCAGAGGATATGTGGGAAAAACTTGGCCATAAACCTGCAATTGCTAATGCCGGTTGGCCCAAGATCGATCAATCATTAATTGGCGCCGATAATGTAATTGCGATCTTGCAGGTAAATGGCAAAATAAAAGATCGAATTGAGGTAGCTCCAAATATTTCAAAAGAGGAGTTAGAAAAGCTTGCCCGAGAAAATGCTGAGATAAAAAGTGCGTTATTGGGCCAAGATGTGAAGAAGGTAATAAC
>CAYFKM010000091.1:0-3323 GCA_964344025.1 uncultured Candidatus Nanopelagicus sp.
TTAGGGATCTCCTGCCAGCCCTCTTGATCCCAGCCACTTGAGGCGGTGATGATTTGGCCATCCTGGTTTTTATACTTTAGGTGGTAGTAATCAGGGGAGTCTTTAAACTTATCTGGAATCTTATCCTGGTTATAAATACAGGCGGTTACAAAGTACTTGGTATTGATCATCATCATATTTATGGATGAAAAGGTGCAGTTGTTTTTAATATAGGTAAGGCCTGCTTTGATGCCTTCGATGAAGCCATGCTTTTCTATTTGGGTTAGAAGAAAGAGGAAGTAGCGCTCTGAGTCGGTTGTGCCCTTTGCTAGTTGGAGATATTTACTATCTATTAATGGATCTAAGACATTACTTGGGGTAATTGAGCCATTATGGATAAAGGTAATATCTTGATAGGTAAAAGGGTGGGTGTTGTTTTCATTTACCGGCATTCCTTCTGTTGCCCACCTTAAGTGAAGTAGAGCAGCATTTGATTTGTGGCTTAGTAATTGCTCTTTAAACTGGCCACTTTTATTAGCAGCAAGGGGCTCTTTATAGAGCTCAGTTGAGTTATTAGTAGCAGTTGCAATACCCCAGCCATCACAGTGATCTTTAGATAGATTTACAAATTGATCAAAGTTTTTACCCACTACCTGATCAAAGGTAGTTGGGGTAGTAGATGAGTAGCCAAGGAGTCGACACATAGTTAGTAAATTCTACTTAACTCTTTGAATTGTTACTTAATCTACCTGCGATTATCTTGGCAATCTTTTTAGCCTCTACTGCGCATTGATCTGCTGCCTTAATTGGCAGATTTAGATTGCCGATGGTGTAGATATTGGTGCCTAATACTTGATGATCTGGGGTAATTACTGGGGATTTATACCTACTGTCGATGGCGATATCTGCCTTTCTAGCTAACTCATGATCTGGGATCCAATCGCCGGTAAAGATTATGGTGTCAACATCAATTACCCATCTTTTACCCTTTTGTTCTACCAATACCCCACTTACCCGGCTATCTCCTAAAATCTCAATTATTTTTGTTGCAGTGTGTAATTTAAATCGGTAGATCAAACGTAATAAGGTAGCAATCCCAAATACGCTTTGATGTTTTTTACTCTCACAGATCATTGCCACAGTTTTAACACCTGCATGTTTTAAAGTCATAATTGCAGAAAAACTAACATGCTCTGCTCCTACGATTAATGCTCTTTTGCCAATATATAAATTCTCTAGGTAGGTGGCTTGTTGAAGTGAGCCGGTGGTGTAGATACCGGCAGGACGTTTTCCAGCAACTGCTCTAGCTGATCTGCCCCGCTCTCTAGCCCCAGTTGCCAAGATAATCGTCTTTGCCGATACCTGCTCTAATCCATTTGGTGAGGTTAGATTAATTGTATTTTTATCAACCCAATCTGTAGCGGTGGTGGTAGTTGAGATCTCAACCCCTAAATCTTTAGCTTTATTTAAATAATATTGGGCATACTTTGGACCAGATAAAAATCGTTTTAGATCTCTAACCCCATAACCTGGGTGAAAGGAGTGGCGGGGAATACCACCAGCATATTTTTCTCGTTCAATTACTCGCACATCTTTGATCCCAGATTTTTTTAACTCAATTGCAGCAGATAGACCAGCTGGGCCGGCGCCAATAATTAAGACATCAACTGTTGATGATCTCACTTTGATTCCATTAACTTTCTAAGCTGCGCATGGCAGTAAAAACCTTGGCATCTACCAAGACCTGCTCTACTTCTTCGAGCTAAGCTAGCTAGAGTTGCTGGTGGTATTGGTGAGGTAAAAAGATCTAATACCTCTTGGGTAGTTACCTTCTCACAGTGGCAGATAATCTCACCATGTAATCGCTGTTGATTAATCTTGGCCTCATCTTGATAACTTCTAAGTGTGGCCTCACCTAGATTATTCATTACTACTTTAGGTAATTGTTTTTCTACTCCAAGCTCAACACCTGTATCTATAAGTAATTGTTTAACATAATTAGCAATCGCCATTGATGCAGTTAGTCCAGTTGATCTAATTCCACCAACAGTTAGGTAATTAGGTGAATTACCAACTGTGTGTAATTTAATTTGATAATCAGAGTGCTCACTTGCTGCCCTAAGCCCTGCGTAGATAGCTGTTATTTCTTCATCTAGTAGGGCAGGTGCAATCTTTTGACCCTTTTGTTTTAAGCTCTCTAGGCCAGAGTTGGTAGAGCCAGTTGCAGATTTATCAGTTAAATTCTCAGCGGTTGGTCCCAACATAATATTGCCAAATACGGTGGGGGAGATTAATACTCCTTTGCCCATAGATGATGGCACCGGCAAGATAACATGGTTAATTAATCTTCTAGCAAACTTATCAAAGACTATTAACTCACCCCTTCTAGGTGTGATCTTAAAATCTGCAATTCCAAGTTGGCCATCTATCTCATCTGAGTAAAGTCCAGCAGCATTAATTAAGTACTTAGCTAATATCTCTACACTTTGATTACCATTGGTGGTACTTAACCTAAATTGATTATCACTATAGGTGATCTTTTCTACCTTTGTTTTTAAAAGTATTTCAGCCCCAGCTAACTTTGCTTGAGTGGCAAAGGCAACAATTGGTGTCCATGGATCAATAATCCACTCACCTGGCACTGTAAGTGCACCAAGGGCTCCTTTACCTAAATTAGGCTCTAACTTATATAACTGCTCACTACTTATTAATTCACACTCGGTGTAACCATTTTCAATTGCCTTTTCTTTTAGCTTGGGCAGATTTGCCGCTTCCTCATCACTCCAAGCAACAAGTAAGCCACCTAATGGCTCAACTGCAATATTTACCTCTTGGGCATATTTTTTAAGTAGGTGATATCCCGTGGCTACTAATTTAGATTCTAATGAGCCAGGTGTCATATCAAAGCCAGTATGCAAGATTGCAGTGTTGGCCTTTGAGGTGCCATCACCCACATCTGCTGCTTTATCAATTAGGGCAATACTTAAATTATGTTTAGCAAACTCTCTAGCAATTGCAGCACCAACAACTCCTGCGCCAATAATTGCTAAATCAAATGTTTTACTACTCACGATCTAAACTTACTCTCTGCACACCTCGCCACCTACTTAGGTAGGTGGCTGCTTGATCACTACTCCACTTTGGTAGATAAGTTTTAGCTGGTTGCCATCTTTTTGCTAGATCTGAGATTGTAAGTTTTTTATCGATAGATAGTGCAGCTAGGTAGCCAACCCCAATAGCTGTGGCATCTGGATGGGCATACTGCTCAATTGGAATTTGGGCTAAATCAGCTTGCATCTGCATTAATTTGGCAGATTGGGTAAGACCACCATCTACCCGAAGTG
>CAYFKM010000092.1:0-1645 GCA_964344025.1 uncultured Candidatus Nanopelagicus sp.
ATGTCTTAGTTCATGATGCAGCACGTGCTTTAGCATCAACCACACTTGCTAGCTCAGTATTAAATCAATTAATTCAAGGTGAGATGGCAGTTATTCCTGCGCTAGATGTAATTGACACTATTAAAGAGGTTGATAACAAAGGGTATGTTAGAAACACCTTAAATCGATCAAGCTTAAAAGTAATTCAAACCCCACAAGGCTTTAGTAGATCAGTTTTAGAGCGAGCACACCTGGCATCTGAGGATGCAACTGATGATGCGGCTTTAGTTGAAGCACTTGGGATTGCAGTTAAGGTAATTGCCGGTGAGGATCGGGCATTTAAAATTACCACTGCCGGAGATATTGCAACTGCGTTAAAGTTTTTAATACCAGATAGTGATAAAAAGTATAAGGTTGGAATTGGTGTTGATGCTCATGCATTTACTACTGATAAAACTAGAAAGTTATCCTTAGCTGGTTTAATTTGGGAAGATGAGATTGGTTTAGATGGCCACTCAGATGGTGATGTGGCAGCGCATGCAATCTGTGATGCACTGCTCTCGGCTGCTGATTTAGGGGATTTAGGAAGTAATTTTGGGGTGGCAGATGCTCAGTATGCAGGGGCTACTGGAGCAAAGATGTTGAGTGAGAGTTTGGTAAAGATAAAAAATGCTGGCTATAAAATTGAAAATGTATCAGTACAAATAGTAGGTAATCGACCAAAGATTGCACCTAAAAGAGCTGAGGCGATCTCTGCCTTATCTAAAGCGTTATCTGGAGCAAAGGTTTCTGTCTCTGCGACCTCAACTGATGGCCTTGGCTTTACTGGTGAAGGCAAAGGCTTATCGGCAATTGCAACAGCATTACTAGTTAGTGCGTAAGGATAAAATTTACTAATGAGTGAGTTAAAACTTTACGATACTAAAACTCGAACCATCTCCCCGTTTAAGCCAATTAATAAAGGCAAGGTTGGTATTTATCTTTGTGGTGCAACGGTGCAAGCCCCTCCACATATTGGCCACATTAGAAGTGGTGTCAATTTCGATATTTTGCGACGTTGGTTAATTGCATCTGGTTATGAGGTTACATTTGTTAGAAATGTAACTGATATTGATGACAAGATTTTGCACAAGTCAGTTCATGAAGGCCTTCCATGGTGGCAGGTTGCGATGAAGTATGAGCGGGCATTTACCGATGCCTATAACTGGCTAAATGTTATGCCGCCAACATATGAACCAAGAGCTACTGGACACATCACGCAGATGATCGAATTAATGCAAAAGTTAATTGAAAGTGGTTGTGCATATGCTCCTGGCAATGGTGATGTTTATTTAGAGGTGAGAAAACTAAAAGAGTATTTAACTTTATCTAATCAAAAACTTGATGATTTACAATCTAGCGAGGATTCAGATTCAACCTATAAAAAAGATCCAAGAGATTTTGCATTGTGGAAAGCAGCAAAAAAAGGAGATCCATCCTGGCCAACTCCTTGGGGAGCAGGTAGACCTGGTTGGCACTTAGAGTGCTCAGCGATGGCACATGCTTATTTAGGAGATGAGTTTGATATTCATGGTGGCGGACTTGATTTAATTTTTCCGCATCATGAAAATGAGATTGCGCAATCAAATGCTGCCGGTTATAGATTTGCAAAAAGTTGGATGCACAA
>CAYFKM010000092.1:1655-3303 GCA_964344025.1 uncultured Candidatus Nanopelagicus sp.
ACAATGCTTGGGTTACTACTAGTGGTGAGAAGATGAGTAAATCACTTGGAAACTCCCTCCAAGTAGCTGAGATATTAAAGAAGGTGCGTGGCATTGAGTTGCGCTGGTATTTAGGAAGTGCTCACTATCGCTCAATGCTTGAGTTTTCATTTGAAGCCTTAGCAGAATCAGCTACTGCATTTAAACGTATTGAAGCTTTTTTAAGTAGAGCAGCTGCAGTTTTAGGAAAACCAGTAGATATTTTGATTGCAGATGAGTTTAAAACAGCTATGAATGATGATTTAGCAGTTCCCCAAGTGCTAGCTTTTATCTCAGAGAGTATGCGAATTGGAAATAGCGCAGCAGATGATAAAAAAATTATTGCTAAATCTGCTGGTGAGATTCGAGGCGCACTATCAATTTTAGGATGCGATCCACAAGATCAAGCTTTTGCTACTAGTAAATCAAATGATTTAGCTATGGATGGCTTAATTAAGTTAGCGCTAGAACAACGCGAAGCAGCCCGGGCGCGTAAAGATTTTAAAGCTGCAGATCAAATAAGAGATCAAATCGCAGCGCTGGGTATTACTGTTGAAGATACCTCTAATGGTCCACGGTGGAGTTACTAATGAAACCAGGTAGAGCACGCAAGGATCGACCAAAGGGTAATAAATCTATGGCTAAATCCGCTGGTAAGCGGATAGAAAGATCTGCTGTTGCAAGAGGTGAAAAAAGAGATAACCGACGAGGTGATAATCGAGGTCAAAGCAGTGAGGGCAGAGCAACTTTTAGAAGAGATGATCGAAATAGCTTTGGTAAATCGTTTAGGAAAAAAAACTTTAAAGGCTCTGAGTTTAGAGGTGAAAAAAGATCTGACCGAAAAAGATCTGCTCAGGATGCAGTTGCTGGAAAAAATTCAGTAGTTGAAGCACTCCGGGCCAAGATTCCGGCCAAGGAGTTAGTTGTAGCATTAAAAACTGAGATTGATGAAAAAATATCTGAGGCTATTAGATTAGCTAAAAATCAAGATCTACCAATTAAAGAGTTACCAAGAAGAGCACTAGATGATTTAACTGGAAGTTTAAATCATCAAGGAGTTGCGTTAGTAATTAAGCCATTTAATTACTCTGAAATTTTAAAAGTAATTAGTAATGCCAAAAAACCTATGATGCTTATTGGTTTAGATGGCATAACAGATCCACACAACCTAGGTGCGGTAGTTAGATCTGCTGCTGCATTTGGTGCAGATGGAGTCATAATTCCAGAGCGCAGAAATGCGGCAATGACTGGCGCTGCTTGGAAAGCATCCGCTGGCGCTGCTGCTCGAATGCCGATCTCACAGGTTACAAATTTGGTAAGAACCATTCAAGATATAAAAAAGGCTGGTTGTTTTGTAATTGGATTAGATGCCGATGGTGATCAACAGCTATCTCAAATGAACCTGGCCCGCGAATCCATATTTATAATTGTTGGTAGTGAAGGAAAAGGTTTGTCTAGATTAGTTCGAGAAAATTGTGATTTAGTAATATCAATTCCAATGCAATCCTCAGTTGAATCACTTAATGCAAGTGTGGCAACAGCAATAGTTATGCATTGGGTTGCTACGGAAAGAAGTAAATAAGATGCAATACACCCGCTTTATTGCACTCGGTGATTCAATGACTGAGGG
>CAYFKM010000093.1:0-3281 GCA_964344025.1 uncultured Candidatus Nanopelagicus sp.
GTTCCAAAGGTAACTAGAAAAGGTGGCGGAGCTGCATTGCCATATAAGCGCAAATTATTCTCGGCACTTGTTGAATCTGCCGTGAAGAGTGCTTCTAAGTATGGAATTCCAATTACGGTAAAAATGCGAGTTGGCATTGATTCTGACCACCAAACATTTCTTGAATCGGCAAAATCTGCAGCTGATTTGGGAGTTGCTTGGGTTGCATTACATGCTAGAACTGCAGCACAACTATATGAAGGCAGATCTGATTGGAATAAAATTGCAGAGTTAGTTGAACACCTAGCACCCACTCAAACTCCAGTTTTAGGTAATGGTGATATCTGGTCTGGCATCGATGCGGTAAATATGATGAATCAGACAGGTTGTAATGGCGTAGTAGTTGGCCGGGGATGTTTGGGCAGACCTTGGTTATTTGCAGATTTAGTGAGTGCCTTAAATGGTGAGAATAATCGAGTGAATCCAAACTTATTTGAAGTAAGAGATGTGATGTTGCGTCATGGCCAATTACTGGTTGAATACTTTGAAGATGAAGATCGAGCAATGCGTGATATTAGAAAACATATGGCCTGGTATCTAAAAGGTTTTTCCGTACCTCGCGAAATCAGATCTTCCCTTGGAATGGTCGGCTCACTCTCGCAAATGTCTGAGCTACTTTCACAATTGCAAGATCAGCCCTATCCACAAGCAGTGGGGGATGCACCACGAGGTAGAACTAGTCATGGCCGGGCAGTGAGCCTGCCAGATGGCTGGCTAGATGATCCAGATGAGTTTGCCAATATCACAATTGATGATGCGATCTCTGGCGGCTAAGCAATTGTTTATCTTCAGATTTATTAAACGACTCATCTCTTTTATTCTCTTACTAATCATAGTTATTCCTCTTTATGTGGCAGGAAATGTTTGGTATAGCGCAAGACAGAACTCAACTGAAAAATCAGATGTAATTTTAGTTATGGGAGCTGCCCAATTTGATGGCAGACCAAGTGAAATTTTAATGGCACGAATTGAACATGCAAATCAAATCTATAAATCAAAACTTGCTCCTAGAATCTATACAGTTGGATCTGGTGCACCAGGAGATCGAACAACTGAGGCGGCTGCAAGTAGAAATTGGCTAATTAAAAATGGAGTAAAAAAGAGTAATGTCATAGCAATTGCTCAGGGTAGAGATACCTTAAGTAGCACTAAGGCTTATGCAGCTGTAATGAAAAAATCCAAGCTCACCTCAGTAATTATTGTCACCGATCCTTATCACTGCTATCGCGCTATAAAGATGGCAAAGGATTTAGCGCTATCGGCAAGCTGCTCTCCGGTAACGCAAGGACCTGGTTCACTAGCGAACTCTGGAATTAACTACTTAATTAGGGAGACTGGTGCTTATTTGGCCTACATCACCGTTGGTAAGTTAGGAATTAAGTTAAGTGATCGACTAATGCAAAATTCACTCTACTCTTAAGCCATGGAACTCTTACCATTTTTGGATTTGCTCTCAACTCTAGTCTTTGCCTTAGTTGGTGCAAGAATTGCAGCAGATAAAGGTCTAGATTATGGCGGAATTGCATTTATTGCCGCAGTTGCCTCAATCTCAGGCGGAACGCTTAGAAATTTATTTCTTGGGTTAAAACCAGTTTGGATTACAGATTATTGGATTATCATCGCAGTTTTGGCTGCGGTAATAATTACTTTAGTCTTTAGAAGAGTTACCCGGATCGGTAAAACACTTTTAGTAATGGATACCATTGGTTTAGCAATTGCCACAATCTCAGGTGCTCACCTAGCCCTTGAGCAAAGTACAAACTGGTTAACTGCGGTGCTGTTAGGGGTAATTACTGCAGTAACTGGTGGCTTGTTGCGGGATGTTTTATGTCAAGTAGAGCCGGTTTTACTTCATCGGGAGACGATCGGAACCTCCTCACTTATGGGCGCAATTGTCTTTGTATCCCTTCACCAATTAGAGATCTCTCAAAATATGGCAGCTGTAATTGGCGCACTAGTGGTAAGTGCAACGCGAATAATCTCAATCTACTTTGATCTACATCTACCTAAATTTGATGGGAAAAAAGGCAATAGTTAAATTGGTTTTAGATTTTAGTTTTAATCTGGATAGGATTAAATAATGGTGATCCGAAAGGCAGTTGAGCATCCTGCCTACTCTGCTGATGACCGCGCAAGATATTTAGATGAACCGGCAAAACGTGGTGGCCGTACTGAGTTTGCTAGAGATCGTGCTCGAATCATTCACTCATTTGCACTTCGCCGCTTAGCTGCGAAAACTCAAGTTGCAGTTCCATGGGCAACTGATTTTCCTAGAACCAGACTTTCACACTCACTTGAGTGTGCTCAAGTTGGTCGAGAGTTAGGTGCAGCTTTAGGAGCAGATCCAGATTTAATGGAGGGAGCATGCTTAGCTCATGATTTAGGACATCCACCATTTGGTCACAATGGCGAGATGGCCTTAAATCAGGTTGCAAAAAGTTGTGGTGGATTTGAGGGTAATGCCCAAAGTATTAGATTATTAATAAGACTTGAGGCAAAAACTCTACTACCAAATGGAAAATCAATTGGCTTAAATTTAACTAGAGCAACACTAGATGCTGCGACCAAGTATCCCTGGAGTCGAGTTAAGGATTCTGAAAAATTCGGAGTTTATGAGGATGATTTAGAGATCTTTAATTGGTATCGACAGGGAGCAAAGCCAGGTGCGACCTCTATGGAGGCACAAATTATGGATTGGTCTGATGATGTTGCTTATAGTGTTCATGATCTAGAGGACTCACTTGTTACTGGGCAAGTAAAGTTGGATCAATTAAGTATTGATTTACCAAAATTGTTTAAAGTAGCAAAAGAAGATTATTTAGCAGATGTTACTGAGGTAGAAATTGAAAATGCTTTAAAATCCTTACAGCAATTATCATGTTGGCCAAAAAATTATGATGGTTCGCATAGCTCTTTAGGCAGATTAAAGGATCTTGCCAGTCAATTAATTGGCAGATTTGCTCAATCAGTTGAGGTTGCAACACAGGAAAAGTATGGCGATGGTGACCTAACTAGATATAAGGCAAATTTGATTGTGCCAAGAGCGCAGCGGGTAGAGGTAGCTTTACTTAAGTCAATTGCCGGACATTATGTAATTAACGCTGAGTCTTCACAACTACGATATGCACAGCAGCAAAAATTACTTACCGAGTTAGTAGAAGCCATATTAGAAAGCGCCCCTACAACTCTTGAGAGTTTCTTTTTGCAGGATTGGCAAAATGCACATACCGATCAGATGCGAC
>CAYFKM010000094.1:0-3267 GCA_964344025.1 uncultured Candidatus Nanopelagicus sp.
TACTCAATCAGTATTGATAACGTGAGAGTACAAAAAGAGGCAATGCTTTTGTCTATAGCTAATGGCAATTGTTATGGTGGTGGAATGATGATCCAACCTGCAGCTATTAATAATGACGGGATTTTGGATGTTTTAATGGTAACTCCAGTTTCAAAACTGAAATTGCTCCTTCTCTTTCCGAAAATTTTTTCTGGAACTCACGTATCTCATCCCAAGGTCTCAATCACTCGAGGAAGAATCATCTCATTAGATGCTTATACCGATTGTTTTGCTGATGGCGAATATGTGTCCAGTTTGCCAATAGAGGTATCTGTTTGCCCTCAAGTCCTTCAAACTTGGAACGCAAAATGAGTTTGTCACCATCAGAAAGTTACTCCCGCATCAAATTACTTGCTAAATTTCCCAGAACTAAAAAGTTCTCTGAAGAATTCCCCTTTCAATTAGATGATTTTCAATTAGATGCTTGTCACGCGTTGGAGAGTGGAAAGGGAGTTCTAGTAGCAGCACCCACCGGCGCTGGTAAAACAATAGTTGGAGAGTTTGCAGTTTACTTAGTAATGCAGACTGGCGGGAAATGTTTTTACACCACCCCGATCAAAGCCCTCTCTAATCAAAAATTCTCCGAATTAACAGAGAAGTACGGCGAGTCAAAAGTTGGTTTACTGACCGGTGATACCTCAATTAATCCTGAGGCTCAAATTGTAGTTATGACAACAGAGGTACTACGTAACATGATTTACTCTAACTCAACAACCATAAGAGACTTAAAGTATGTCGTGATGGATGAGGTCCACTACTTGGCCGATAAATTTCGAGGTGCGGTCTGGGAAGAGATCCTTATCCATCTTTCAGATGCGGTTCAAGTTATTTCGCTTTCAGCGACGGTATCTAACGCAGAGGAGTTTGGAGAGTGGCTTCAAACTGTCCGTGGCGATACCGAAGTCATAGTTAGTGAAATTCGACCAGTGCCGCTTTATCAACATGTTCTCTTTGGAAGTCGATTGTTAGATCTATTTGGTGAAGATCACAAATTAAACCCTGAGTTAACTCGCTTAGAGCGAGAGTCTTATCGTCAAATTCGAAGCACTTGGCGTGAAAAGCCAAAGGGTCCAAGAACTCTCTCTCGTTCAGAAATTGTTGAAAAATTGGAGAGGGAAAATTTACTTCCCGCTATAACTTTCATTTTTTCTCGGAGTCACTGCGATTCTGCGGTGCGGCAGTGCTTAGCTTCAGGAATACGATTAACAACTACAGAAGAAAGATCGGATATCAGAGCAGTAATCACAAAGAATATGAAAAATTTGTCTGAAGAGGATCTTGTAGTACTTGGTTATTACGAATGGGCAGATGCTCTAGAGCGGGGAGTGGCGGCTCACCACGCTGGCCTACTTCCGGCATTTAAAGTGACCGTGGAAGAGTTATTTCAACGGGGATTAGTCAAGGCGGTTTTTGCAACTGAAACTTTAGCTCTTGGTATAAACATGCCAGCTCGGACAGTTGTTTTGGAGAAATTGAGTAAATGGAATGGTGAAGGCCACGTTGCAATTTCTCCCGGAGAGTACACCCAACTTACTGGCAGAGCGGGAAGGCGAGGGATTGATATTGAAGGAAATGCGGTAATTCTCTGGAGTAGCGAATTAGATTCAATTTCTGTTGGTGGTCTTGCCTCTACTCGTACTTATCCACTAAAGAGCTCATTTAAGCCAACATACAACATGAGTATAAATTTAATTTCTCAATTTGGCTCAGATAAGGCTAGAACATCACTGGAGTCATCTCTTGCTCAGTTTCAAGCTGACAAAGCTGTAGTTGGACTGGCAAAGCAAATTAGGAAAAATGAGGTTGCCAGAGATTCACTTTTTGCTGAAGCAAAGTGCGATCGAGGTGACTTTATCGAGTACTCCCGTATTCGAGGCCAGATTAAGAGTTTAGAGAACGAAAATAGAAAAAATAGACGCAAAAAAGCTGAGATAGAAGAGGAAATTCTGGATCTGCGTAGGCGCTTGAAGAAACACTCCTGCCACAGTTGTCCAGACCGAGAACAACATTCGAGGATTGCAGAACGAGGGTTGAGATTACAGCGTGAAATAGATGGATTGGAGGATCGGATCAATAGTAGAACCAATGTCATCGCAAAAAGATTTGATCGAATTAAAATCGTTCTAGATAAATTTGGTTACATTGAAAAGGATCAAATCACTAAACCAGGAAGAATGTTAGCGAAAATCTATGGAGAGACTGATCTGCTAATCGCAGAGTCGATTAGAGCCAATCTTTTTTCTAATTTAACTCCAGCGGATTTGGTTTCTGTTATCTCATCATGCATATATGAGGCCCGAAATGATGAGGCAGCAAAAATACCTAGAGGAGAGATTCAAATAGCACTTGCAGGGATTTCAAAGATTTACGCTCGAATTCACGCTGCTGAATCTGACTTGAGACTTGAGCCGATGCGAGCACCGGATTTTGGGTTTTGTTGGGTAGCTCAAAAATGGGCAAGTGGGAGTTCACTTACCTCAGTTCTTAAAGGAAGTGATTTAACCGTTGGCGACTTTGTTAGATCTATGAAACAGATTATTGATCTTTTGCGACAATTAAGGATTGCTGCACCTCAATTGCAATTAACCATCGAAGAGGCTTTGCGCAAAATTGATCGGGGCGTAATTACGCACGCGGGGGCGAGCTTATGACGCTTTTGCTGCTCGACAGCGCATCTTTATGGTATCGAGCATATTTCGGGATGCCCGAGAGTTTAGTTTCTCCCAGTGGTATCCAAGTAAATGCGATTCGGGGATATTTAGATATGACCTCTAGATTATTGCTTAAATACAAACCTGATCGGATAGTTGCATGTTTAGAAGGTGACTGGCGACCTAGTTGGAGAGTTGAATTATTTCCTGATTACAAACTCAACAGAGTTGATGAAAGTGGTGAGGAAGATGAACCCGATACTTTAGCTCCGCAAATTCCTATACTGCTTGATGTTTTAGACGCCTTAGGAATTTCGCTTTTAGGGGTGGATGATTTTGAGGCGGATGATCTAATGGCAACTTTAAGTGTTAAGCAACCAGGACCAATCCGAATTGCAACTGGCGATCGTGATTTATTTCAATTAGTTGACGATAAGCGGGATGTAAAAGTCGTCTATTTAGCTAAAGGGGTATCTAACCACGACTTAGTAGATCTTAAATGGATTGAGAAAAAGTATGAAATACCTGGTGATCGATACGGATTATTTGCAATGATCAGAGGAGATTCATCTGATGG
>CAYFKM010000095.1:0-3266 GCA_964344025.1 uncultured Candidatus Nanopelagicus sp.
TTAATTGCAGCGCATCGAGGATGTCGATCTTCGAATCTGCGGCAACCCAATTAATTAAATCATGTTGGCTAATTCGATATGCATCTTCCAGTGGTCTAGTAGATCCAGTACTCATAATTTCCCGATCACTTTCAATTCTTGGCCACGCTGTGTAATTCCCCTTTATTAAATCAACGACAATAACTGTATTCATCGCAGATTCAACAGCTGTTCCAATCACCTCACCTTCTCCTTGGCGACAATGTCCATCACCAATTGAAAGCAAACCACCTTCATGATTAACCCCAAAGTACACGGTGGTACCAGCACGTAGCTCTGGTGTATCCATATTTCCACCATGCGCATCAGGTGTAATTGTTGCTCGCGCTTCAAAACCACCCGGTGCAACGCCAACGGTGCCATGCATTGGATCTAGTGGAAGTAATACTGAGTAATCTCCTCTTGTTGCTTGGTATTTAACTGTTCTATTTTTTTTATCAACCTCATATACCCAAACTCTTTCCTCAAGTGGTTCATGCAACATTGCAGTTTGATGGGTAGTTGTTAATGCCCCAAAGTGTGGAAAGGTAGAGGAAACTGCCCAATCACGGGCCGGTTCAATATCAATGAAATGCACAGCTAAAGTATCTCCAGGCTGAGCACCATCAATATAAATTGGGCCAGATACTGGATTTAAGTATGGAAATACACAAACTTTACTTGGCAATGTAGATGCTCCGGTAACAACTCCACCAAAGCAATCTTCGGTATACATCTGAATTACTGTGCCTGGTTTTACTCTCAACAACGGCTCGCTCTTGCCAAAAAAGAAACTAAATTGCTCCTTAGTCGGCTTGAGCGAGACGATGTTTATACTCATTATTTTCTTTTCTTATCTAACTTATACGCCAGATAGTTTTGGCTTACGACCAGTTGCATAGGCACCAAGTAACAACAAAATGCCTACTACTGTCCAAATGATACCTACTCGTTGAGCTGCAACATTTGCCTTAATTACTACCCAGGCTAATAAAACTACTCCAGCCAAAGGCACTAATAAGTGGCGAAGATTGTCTCCACTTTTACCCCTTACTTTGTGGTGAACAATTACTGATATATGCAGCACAATAAAGGCGGTTAATGCACCAAAATTAACCAGAGTGGACAGCAAAGTTAGGCCAAAATCTTCTCGCTGGGTTGCAAAAAATATGCCAAATACAATAGAAACTATTGCAACGACATAGGTAGCGTTGATTGGTGATCCTGATTTTGCATCGATCTTGGATAAGAATTTTGGTAATTGCTTATCCCTTGACATTGCAAAAAGTAGACGGGAGGTAGCAGCTTGAGCCACTAGTGCGTTTGCAAATCCCCAGGCAATTGCAGTTGCGAGTGCGGTTAATTTATTTAAAAACACACCCCCTGCAACCTCTGCTGCTGAGTAAAATGCAGTTCCTGCTGCATCACCTTCAGCAATAATTGTGCCAGGATTTGGTACTAACATCGCAGCAATCCAAGTTTGGACAATAAACAATGCACCAGCAAGAAATAATGCTGCCCGCATAGCTCTTCCAAGTTGGTCTGCGTGTTCTTTATTCTCTTCCGCCAGCATTGATATTCCATCAAAGCCGAGGAAGGAGAGTACTGCAACTGAGACAGCTCCTAGAATTAATGAAACTGAAAATGTACTAGAGTTATAGAAAGCATCAAAGGAAAATCCATTTCCCTTTCCTTGCGCCACCGCTATTATTCCAATCACAATAAACAGTGCAAGAACAATTAATTCCCCAAGTAGGAAATAGCGATTTACTCGCGCTGTTAACTCAATTCCACGGGCATTGATGATTGTGTTTGTTACGATGAAGAAAAGTACCCAACCCCATACTGGGATACTGGCAACAAATGAATTCATCGCAATTGCAGCAACTATATAGAGAAGTGTTGGGACTAATACATAATCCAACAAAATAACCCAACCGGCTAGGAAACCTATTGATGGTGTGATTCCCCGACCAGCATAGGTATAAACAGAACCTGCCATTGGAAAAGCTTTTGACATTTGCGTATAGCTAGAAGCTGTAAGCAGCATTCCAACCATACCGATTGCATATGCCAATGCGATCATGCCACCAGATGCGTTAAATACACTACCGAAGATGCCAAATGGTGCGATTGGCACCATAAAGATCAACCCATAGGTAAGTAGATCTCTGAAGGTGAGCGCACGATGTAGCTCTTGCTTATATCCAAATTGCTCTACGGACATTTACATTTCCTTTCGGAACCTGAGGATTTCCCAAGTATTAACTTAAAATGGTATGCCCTTACTGGTCAGTCACCTAGCACCCTGCGACCTTCAAATGCTCTGCCAAGCGTAATTTCATCGGCATACTCTAAATCTCCCCCTACTGGTAGGCCCGAAGCAAGGCGGGATGCTTTTATACCTAGTGGCCTTATCAATCTAATTAAGTAGGTAGCTGTTGCCTCACCTTCAAGATTTGGATCAGTTGCAATTATTACCTCTGAGATTTGAGTTTGTGCCAACCTACTCATTAGCTCTTTAATTCTTAAATTCTCTGGCCCAATCCCATCTATTGGTGAGATAGCACCACCTAGAACATGGTACTTACCTTTAAACTCCCGAGTTTTTTCAATTGCTAATACATCTTTACTTTCTTCAACTACACAAATTGCTGAATCATCTCTTCTTGGATCTCGACAGATCTTGCACTGCTGCTCCTCTGAAATATTGCCACAGATAGTACAAAACTTAACCCGCTCTTTAACGGTTTTTAAAACCTCAGCCAACCTGGTTACATCAACTCGATCTGATTGAATAATATGAAAAGCAATACGTTGCGCACTCTTTGGTCCCACTCCAGGTAATCTTCCTAACTCATCAATTAAATCTTGAATAATTCCTTCATACATAATTGATTTAACTAAAGTAATTCTTTAGTTGGACTCCTTAATAACCTTTGCGCCCAATTTACTTGCTAATAGCTCAGCCCCAGATAACATATTGGCATCTGCTGGATCCTCATCATTTTGTGCCATTGTGGTTGCAGTAATTGAGGTATCAACAGTTGCGGCAATCCTTCTTCTTACTCCAGTGACCTCTTCAAAGGCATCAGATAAAATCACATCACTTTCTGATCTAATAAATGAATCCTTTGCTCCTACATTAACCATACCGATGGTAATTACCTCATCATCTAAGGAAATTATCTGGGCGCTGGTAGAAAGTAATGACCAAGTTAATCTTCTTCGTTTTTTAACATTTTCAA
>CAYFKM010000096.1:0-869 GCA_964344025.1 uncultured Candidatus Nanopelagicus sp.
ATCTTATCGGTAGCCAATTTAAACCCAGTAAGTAGGCTAGTGGTATGAATTTGGCCAACAACTCAAGTGAAGGTGGCGATCAAGTTAGAACACACGATATCCCTATTGCTAATGCAATGAGTAAGTTTATGAAAACAGGTTGGGAAACTGCTGAAGTTTCAAATGTGAGTGCGCACCCATCTATTCCATTTACAAAAGCAAGACGGGAGAAAATCTCTAAAAAATATCCAGGCGTTAGATTAATTTTCCCAGCAGGTGGGCTAAAGGTTAGAAGTAATGACACTGATTATCCATTTAGGGCTCACACAGATTTTGCTTGGTTTACTGGCATCATCGCTACCGATTGTGTTCCAGATTCGGTTTTTGTAATGGAGCCAAATACATCAGGTCATGATGATCTCTTGTTTACTCATCCAAGATCAAGTAGAGATAGTGATGAGTTTTATAAAGATACTAAGTATGGTGAGTTTTGGGTGGGTAAAAGAATGAGTTTAAGTGATACCCAAAGTAAGTATCATTTAAAGGTTATGGCACTTGAGTCTATCTCCCAATTTTTAGCTGATAATAAAGAATCTATAATCATAAGAGGTGTCGATCAAAAATTAGATAAGTTGATTACTCAACGTGATGAGGTAGAGGCAAATCTTTTAAACACAACCTCGATGATGAGAATGGTTAAAGATCAGTATGAGATCGATCAGATGCAAGCAGCAGTTGATGCCACAGTTCGTGGCTTTGCCGATATGGTGCGAGTATTTCCAGCAGCAACTGCCACACCAAGGGGTGAGCGAGTAATTGAATCTGCTTTCTACGGTAGAGCAAGAGTTGAAGGAAATGATAATGGCTACTCACCAATAGTTGCCGCTGGC
>CAYFKM010000096.1:940-2552 GCA_964344025.1 uncultured Candidatus Nanopelagicus sp.
TCATGCCTGCGTATTACATTGGATAAAAAATGATGGTGATGTGTTACCAGGTGACTTAATATTAATTGATGCTGGTGTTGAGGTGGACTCTTTTTATACTGCAGATATCACTAGAACCTTTCCCGTTAATGGAAAATTTACTAAAGCCCAGCGTGATATCTACATGATCGTATACCGTGCACAATCTGCCGGAATTGCTGCAGTTAAAGCTGGGGCTAAGTTTAAAGATATTCATGCAGCTTGTATGGAAGAGATTGCAAAGGGTGCTTATGAATTAGGCGTGCTGCCAGTAAGTATTGAAGAGTCATTAAAGCCAGAGGTTGGCCTGCATAGAAGATGGCAATTTCATGGCTCAGGTCATCATTTAGGAATTGATGTTCATGATTGCGCTCATGCTAGAAAAGAGGAGTATGCCGAAGGTGTGCTTGAGCCAGGAATGATTTTAACGGTTGAGCCTGGTTTTTATATTCAGCCAGATGACACCTTATTTGCACCAGAGTATCGGGGAATTGGAGTTCGTATCGAGGATGATATTTTAGTTACCGAATCTGGTGCAAAAATATTATCTAATGCTCTACCACGTCATCCTGATGAGGTTGAGGTGTATATGGCTAAATTACTAAAAAACTAATTACTTTTTGCTTTTTAAGCCACGACTTAAAATAGTAGTAATCAATGAGATTATTAATGATGCCCATAAGGCTGACCAAAAGTTATCAACAGCTAAGCGATCACTCCATCTTGCAGTTAACATCAACATTGCAGCATTAATTACAAATGCAAATAAGCCAAGGGATAGAAGTAGGGCAGGAAGAGTTAGTAATTTAATTATGGAGCCTAGAATTGAGTTTATTAAACCAAATAAAAGTGCTACCCAAAGATAACTCCAAGGACCGCCATTAACAGTAATTCCTGAGATTAATGCTGTTGCTGCCCAAAAGCCTAGGGCTGCTGCAATTAGGCGAATAATTAAATTCATTTAATTAGACGATACCTTCGCGCTTTCGAATCTTAGATCCTAGCCATCTAATTGGATCATATTTTTCATCTACTACACGCTCTTTCATTGGGATAATTGCATTATCGGTAATGCGAATATGCTCTGGGCATACCTCAGTGCAACACTTTGTAATGTTACACATACCAAGTCCATGCTCTGCTTGCGCCTTTTTCTTACGATTTTTCAAAATATCAAGTGGATGCATATCTAGCTCTGCAATTCGGATAAAAAATCTTGGACCAGCAAAGCTCTTTTTATTCTCTTCATGATCGCGAACTACATGGCAGGTATCTTGACATAGGAAGCACTCAATACACTTTCTAAACTCCTGGCTTCTTTCAACATCAATCTGGGCCATCCGGGCCTGCCCTGGCTTTAAATCAGCAGGTGGGGTGAAGGATTCAACCTCCATTGCTTTTTTGAAATTAAAGGAAACATCAGTTACTAAATCTTTAATTACCGGAAATGCTCTAAGTGGAGTTACGGTAATAGTTTCACCTTCGGCAAAATTTGCTACCTGAGTCATACAAGCAAGACGAGGTTTTCCATTAATCTCCATTGAACATGAACCACACTTACCTGCTTTGCAATTCCATCTAACTGCCAAATCAC
>CAYFKM010000096.1:2661-2897 GCA_964344025.1 uncultured Candidatus Nanopelagicus sp.
TTTTTACTGTCCCCGCGCCAGATCTTTAACTTAATTTTTTTGCTCATTATTTGCCGCCCTTTGCCATCTCATCTGCGCTCATATATTTTTCTAACTCATGGATATCAAACAAATCAAAGAGCTCCTTTGGCATAAATGGTAGTTGCTGTTGTTTAACAACTACCTCTTTGCCATTAAAGGATGCAATATTGTTTAACGATCTCCACTTTGGATCCATCTTTGGAAAATCATCTCTG
>CAYFKM010000096.1:2992-3262 GCA_964344025.1 uncultured Candidatus Nanopelagicus sp.
TAACTCAGCCTTAGTTCTGATAATTCCTACTAGGTTATGAGTGATCTCTTGTAACTCTTGGTGCAGGGTGTAAGGATTTTCGCCACCAGTGCGTTTAAAAGGAGCTGCGATCTTTTCTGCAGCTCTCTTTATTGTGCTTTCCGATACCTTAACTGGATCATTGTGCTTTACATACTCACTAGCACCAACGCCAGCGCGACGACCAAAAACTAATAAGTCAGATAATGAGTTTCCACCTAGGCGATTTGAGCCATGCATTCCACCTGCAAC
>CAYFKM010000097.1:0-242 GCA_964344025.1 uncultured Candidatus Nanopelagicus sp.
CACTTTATATTAACTCTTTAAGCTTTGCATTTTGCGCATACACAGTTTGGCGATTGAAGGAGATTCCAGCTGGGCCAGCGGTAAATGTTAAACAACTCTCATTTGCAAGATCTTTAATAGATGGCTTTGTCTTTATAAAAGATTCTAAGGTTATTAGAGGACTTGTTTTTGGCATGCTTGGCGCTTTCTTTGCAGCAGGTGCGGTTATTGGCTTAGCAAGAACCTTTGTCGATGACTTACAA
>CAYFKM010000097.1:252-3254 GCA_964344025.1 uncultured Candidatus Nanopelagicus sp.
GTTTTATTTGGATCTGTGTTTTTAGGTTTAGCGACTGGAATCTCTTTTGGCCCAAAGGTGTTCTCTCAATTTACAAGGCGAAGATTATTTGGTGCCTCATTAGCAACTGCAGGAATTTTACTGGTAATACTCTCTCTAGTTTTAAACTTAGTGTTGGCAATATTTATAACAATAATTTTAGGAATTTTTTCAGGGGTGGCTTGGGTCTCAGGATTTACCATGCTTGGCATGGAGGTTGATGATGAGATTAGGGGCAGAACCTTTGCTTTTGTGCAATCATTAATTAGAGTCTCTCTAGTTTTAGTTTTGGCAGTTTCACCATTAGTAGCTGCTGCAATCGGTGAACATACATATAAGTTTAGGACCACCACTGTTACCTACAATGGTGCAGCGTTTACAATGTTTTTTGCAGGGATAATTGCAACTTTAGTTGGCGTGCTCTCCTATTTACATATGCGAGATCGTCCAACAGTTTCACTTTGGAGTGATATTAAATCTGCACTTAGAGGTGAGTTAGGTGCTATGACTGGGCAAATAAGTACTGGGGTATTTATTTCTTTTGAGGGTGGTGAGGGCTCTGGAAAATCAACTCAAACTAAATTACTCAAAGATTGGTTAGAAAAAAATGGCGAAACAGTTTTACTAACTAGAGAGCCAGGTGGCACACCTCTAGGTAATCAGTTGCGTGAAATATTACTTGATAATAAAACTGGGAGTATTTCGCCAAGAGCTGAAGCACTTATGTATGCAGCTGATAGAGCAAATCATGTCTTTGCCAAGATTAAACCAGCACTTGAACGAGGTGAGGTAGTAATTACTGATAGATACTTTGATTCATCAATTGCTTATCAAGGTGCAGGAAGAGTCTTACTACCTAGTGAGGTTGCCAGAATTTCTAGGTGGGCAACTGAATCCTTGACTCCAACGCTAACAATTATTATGGATTTACCGGCAGAGATAGGACTTGCGCGATTGCAATCAACAGATCGACTTGAAAGTGAACCATTAGCATTTCATGAACGGGTTAGACAAGAGTATATAAGTTTGGCCAATACCGATCCTGAAAGATTTGCCATAATTGATGCCACCCTTTCGATTGAGCAAATACATGAATTAATCGTGGAGAGGGTTAATGCAATTAAAGGGTTAAAGAAAAATCAAAAAACAGTATGAGTGTATTTAATTCACTAATCGATCAGGCTGAGGTAGTAAAAGCCCTAAAGGATGCAGTTTTAGCCTCTCGAAATAATGCTGATACAACTCAGGGAATGACTCATGCCTGGCTGTTTACTGGGCCACCGGGATCTGGCAGATCAAATGCTGCAATTGCATTTGCTGCTGCTTTAGTTTGTAAAGAGGGTGGTTGTAGTAAATGCACAGATTGCATGTCAACTATTACTGGTTCACATGCTGATGTTGAATTAATAAAAACTGAGGGTTTATCCATAAAAATAGATGAGGTTAGAGATTTAATCAGCAGAGCATCTTGGGCGCCATCTGTGGCTAATTGGCGAGTAGTTGTAATTGAGGATGCAGATCGACTTACAGAGTCTGCTGCTAATGCCTTATTAAAGGTGATCGAGGAGCCTGGTTTGCGAACAGTTTGGTTGTTATGCGCACCCTCTCTAACGGATGTGTTACCAACTATCAGATCTAGGTGTCGTCATTTATCTCTTAGGACTCCCTCAACTAAAGCTATTACTAATTTATTGATCGAACGAGATTCAATCGACCCAAAGGTCGCAGAGTTTGTTGCCAGAGCATCTGGTGGACATGTTGGAAGGGCTAGATTTCTTGCAACCGATTTTGGGGCAAAGCAAAATCGAGAAAATATTTTAAAATTACCTTTTATGTTAAAAGATATCGCTTCAGCATTTAAGGCAGCGCAAATATTAGTTGAGGCTGCAAAAAATGAGGCACTGGCAGACTCTGAGAAAAAAGATGAAATTGAATTAACCAAATTAAAAGAGGCGTGGGGTAGTACTGGATCTAAATTAGCATCCGGCGGATCAAAAGCGATTAAAGAATTAGAAAAGGAACAAAAATCAAGAAGCACAAGAATGATAAGAGATTACCTTGATCGAGCCTTACTAGATCTTTCAACCTTATATCGTGATGTTTTATTGGTTCAATCTGGCTCATCTGATTCCTTGATAAATCAAGACCTAAGAGATCAGATAAATAAACTGGCAGCTTCGGCTGGACCAGAACGGACTCTTAAAAGAATTGAGGCGATCCTAAAGACTCGTATCAATTTGGCACAAAATGCAGCCCCCCTGCTACTCATTGAAGCATTGATGTGTGAATTACGTTAAAAAAGTGGTAATTAGCACCTAGTTTTGTAAGGCAAAATACTCCCATGCGTTTAGACCACATCTCATATGTAGCATCCCATGATCAAATCTCTGATGTTGTAAATCGAATTGGTTCCCAAATAGGAACTGCTTTTGTTGATGGTGGAATACATCCAAAGTTTGGTACTAGAAATTTCACTGCCCCCTTATTAAATAATCAATATATTGAGGTGGTTTGTCCACTAGACCATCCGGCAACAGATTCAACGCCATTTGGTAGAGCGGTAAAGAAGAAAGCTGAAGAAGGTGGCGGTTGGTTAACTTGGGTGCTAGCAACTGAGGATATTAAAAAAGTTGAGTCCAGATTAGGTAGAACTTCAGTTGATGGTAATCGTCGTAAACCAGATGGAAGTGAGTTGGGATGGAAACAGATTGGAGTTTTAGCGACTCTTGAAGATTCACAGCTTCCATTTTTTATTCAATGGCTAACTAAAGAACACCCATCAGCAGATGGTAAAGCAACTGCAAAAATTTCTAAGATTGAAATTGCAGGAGATGAAGCCAAGATTAAAGATTGGCTTGATTCTGATATCTCAAAATCTTTAGTTGATGCTGAGATTGTTTGGCTTAAGGCAGCTGATAATAATGATCAAACGGGTATTGTTGCAGTGGAACTTACAGTAAATGGTAACAAGATTAGGTTAGATT
>CAYFKM010000098.1:0-2988 GCA_964344025.1 uncultured Candidatus Nanopelagicus sp.
TCTCTTGCCCATGAGAGATCATCGGCGGCAGAGCACCTAACGCATTTTGTTTTCCTGGATACTTTTTAAAGTAGATATTGAAAAAGGCTAAAAATCTATGCCAAGCAACCCCCATATTTAAATTCAATCCCACCACAATAAACCAAATCATTGAGGTGGCAATCTTTATAAAAGCTACTATTTGAATTAGATTTTCAATTTGGCTTAAAGAGTATTTGCTAAAGAAAAGTACAGCTGGGTAAGAAAAAGCAAAGTGAACACTCCAGCTATTTACTTCAGTTAATGCACCCTCTAAGCCACGAAGTGCGATAACACAAAAAACAATTACTAAAATAGTAGCTTCAACATAGTAAGCTTTAAAATTTCCAGAGCCATAAAATCTAGATGATCTATCCTTTTTAAAAAGACGAGTTGCTTGCCTAATTCCAATTAAGGCCACTATGCCAATTCCGGTAAGGAGTGCAATTAACTCAGCAAAAAATTCATAACCAACAAAATGACCAATTATTGGTAGTACCCAAGATGGGTTTATTAATTGACCGTAGGCGGTAAATAATGTGCCAAGGAGAGCAAAAAAACCAATCATCACAAACCAATGTGCAATACCGGTAACAGTAAAGTTAAGCATCTTGGTATGGGTTAAAACCTCACGCAACATATTTTTAAAGCGAGCTGCTTTATTGCCAGCTCTAGATTTATCTATTTGACCTGCTGAGATTTTTTTATAAAGTGTTAAGGCTCTAGCTGCAAAAATTCCAACAGCAACAACTGTTAGTAGATAGGCAATAATTGCGAGCACGGCTTAAGGGTAGGTCAGAAGGCAGATGATTGCGGTAAATACTTATCCACAACACTTATCCACTGTGTGGAGAATTACAGGCGTGTAATTAGCGCCAGCGAGTAGCTAGGGAGAAGCCAACTCCGACAAAGCCAAAGCCAACCACCATATTCCAGGCTCCGATGCCAGGTATTGGGTAGGCAGTTGAGCTGATATAGAAGATTACGATCCAAAGTAGGCCAATTAGAAAGTTTGCCAACATCACTGGGACTAACCACTTTGGGCTCTCCACCTTAGTTGGCTCAACCACTGGAGCAGCAGCTGCAGCAACCTTTTTCTTACGTTTGACCTTATCCCGTAATTTTGACTTCGGCATGGTGGCAGATTACTACACAATTAAGCCATGAGCAGCCAAAAGCGCAAAATCCTAGTAGTTGATAATTATGACTCCTTTGTATTTAACCTAGTTCAATACTTACAGCAATTAGGGGCAGATTGCACTGTGGTGCGTAATGATCAACTAACGGTAAGTGAAGCTGATAATTACGATGGGGTTTTAATCTCACCCGGACCAGGAACTCCTGAGGCAGCTGGCATAAGTGTGGAGTTAGTAAAGTACTGCGCACAAAAAAAGATTCCATTACTTGGAGTTTGTTTAGGACATCAAGTAATTGGTGTTGCATATGGCGCTACTGTTTCAAGAGCACCTGAGTTACTCCATGGCAAAACCTCAGTAGTAAATCACAACAATAAATCTGTCTTGGTAAATATCCCAACTCCATTTACTGCAACCCGTTACCACTCACTTGCAATTGAAAAAGAAACTTTGCCAGATGAGATTGAGGTAACTGGTAGTACAGATTCTGGTGTGATTATGTCAATTGCCCATAAAACTTTACCAATCTGTGGTGTGCAATTTCATCCAGAGTCGGTGTTAACTGAGCATGGATATCAGATGATTGGCAATTGGTTAGAGATATGTGGTGATACTGGCGCTCGCGCACGTAGTGAGGGTTTAAGCCCAGTGGTAATTAAAGCTTAATTTTTATTGATAGTAATTGTTACTACACTGCCAATTAATTTAGTGGCTCCAGCCTCTGGTGCTTGGGATAAAACTGAGCCAATACTTTTAGTTGAATCAAATGCGGTGATCTCTCTAATTAAAAAGCCAGCTTGAGTTAATATTGTTTTAGCATCAATTTCATTTAATCCAATAAGTGATGGCACCTTAATATTTCCAGATGCAATCTCAAGTACTACACCACTGCCTGCGGTAATTAATGTGCCAGCTGGTGGATTAACACTTAGGACCACACCAGGTGCTTGATCTGAATCAATTGCAATTGTTTGGGAGATTAAAATTCCAACAGCAGTTAATCGATTTCTAGCCTCCTCTAGTGATAACCCAATCAAATCAACTGGAATTGCGGTATTTCCTGGCCCATCAGAGATTGTTAAGGTGACTGAACTACCAGCTACTGCATCACTTGTTGCAAGGGGTAGTTGAGATGCAACTCGATTAATTGGAATTTTTCCATCTGGAGCGCGCTCAATATTTACATTAAATTCAGTAAGCAATGCTCTAGCTTCACTTTCAGTTAAGCCCACAACATTTGGTACTTTAAGTGAAACCTCACTTGGAGCGGTTGCAAAGTAACCAAAGATTATTAATCCAATAATTGATGCACCCGTTGCTATGTAAGTAAGTAATCGACGCCTTGGCATAACCTTTCTAATTTTTGTAGTTACCGGCTCACCCTTAATTACTCGTTCTAAATCATCCAACATGGCAGATGCATTTTGATACCTACTATTTGGATTCTTTGCTAGTACCACCTCTAACATTCGATCCAGATTTGTATCTAAGCTAGGTTTAATCTGCGATGGTTTAATTACTGGTGCAGAGACATGTTGGTAGGCAACTGAGACTGGGGTATCGCCGGTAAAAGGTGGCCGACCAGTTAGAAGTTCATACATCAAGCAACCTAATGAGTAGAGATCACTTCTACCATCTGCTACCTCACCAGTTGCCTGCTCAGGTGATAAGTACTGCGCAGTTCCAACAACATTCCAAGTGCTAGTCATGGTAGCCCCGTTATCATCGGTAGCTCTGGCAATACCAAAATCCATCACCTTAATATCACCAGAATCAGTAATCATAATATTTCCAGGTTTAATATCACGATGAATAATTCCCTGCTTATGTGAGT
>CAYFKM010000099.1:0-2810 GCA_964344025.1 uncultured Candidatus Nanopelagicus sp.
CAATCGCTGATATTGAATTATTGATCTTAAAGCCATCTATTCTTTTCACAATTGAGCCCACCACCATGCCTGCCCGCTCAGCTGCTTTACCAGTGGTTAATAGTGCGATCCTGGCACCAACACCAGTAAAGGTATTATCAAATGAGATTCCAACTAATGGTTTGGATGATTTACCAGTTTCAATTAACTCATCAGCTATTCGCTTGGCTTGATTAAATGGAATTGAAAAACCAAGACCAATATTTCCAGTAGCAGAACTACCACCTAAAGTAGCGATTGCTGAGTTAACCCCAACAATTCGACCAGCAGAGTCCACTAATGGTCCACCTGAGTTTCCTGGATTAATTGCGGCATCAGTTTGAATAGCATCCATAAAACTCTCCGCATTTAGCGCACCAGTTGTTACTGGCCGATTTAAAGCCGAAACTATGCCACTTGTTACCGTTCCAGAAAGTCCAAGGGGTGAGCCAAAGGCAATTACTGAATCCCCAATTGATAATGAGGAGGAGTTACCAAGTGGAATCTCAGGTAGATTTCCTTTTTTAATTGAGATTACCGCTAAGTCATACTCAGAATTTCTACCTACTATTGTTGCAGGTAGGACATCACCATTATTTAACTCCACCTCAATTTTGCCACTGCTTACTGCATCATCAATTACATGGTTATTTGTGATAACAAATGAGGTTGCGGTATTAGATTTATAAATTGAACCAGAGCCAGTACCACTTGCACCAGTAGCTGATGTGACCTCAATTGAAACTACTGAGGGTGAAACTAGTTGGGCAATACTTTTAACATTTGCCCCAGTTGCACCAATATCAACTGCGCTTCGACCCTTTGGGCAGCTGCCATTACTTGATATAAAAAGTGCTTTAGTTTTATTATCAACACAGGCTTTGACCACTGGAACAGGTGAGGTATTAGCGATAGCAAAACCACTTGCAACAGTTACGCCAAGAATAAAAGCTGTTACTACCTTAAATGTGGCAGAGCTTTTCACTTTTTAACCCCTTTATTTGGTTTGATAAAATCTAGAAAAATCTTAATACGCTATTCTGAAAATCTCCTGAAAGATACCTGATCGCTAGGTGAATCCTCAAATTGCATATTGCGAATCTGAGAACTCAGTAATGGTGCCAAGGTTGCTACAACAGTAATTGTGCCAAGCAAATAAATTAGAGTTTGAATTCCAAGTAAGGTGCTAAGTGGTGCTGCAATTGCCAACCCAACTGGCTTAAAAATTAGAGAGCCAAGGGCATCAAAGGCTGAAACTCTAGAGAGAGCATCTTGAGGGACTTTTCGATGCATCAAGGTATACCAAAGTGTGCCCCATAAATCTAAAACTATTCCAAATAAAAAAGCACAAAAAGCAATTACTACTAGTGATTGCGGCTTTGCTAATGAAAATATATAAAATGAAATAGCTAGGGTAGAAATCTGAAGAAATCTAATTGGATACTTAAACTTAACTTTTATACCCAGGATAGCCCCAACTAGCAACCCTACTGACTCTGCAGTTATCACCAAAGACCAGGATTTTGCCCCCTCAAAATGCTCTAATGCAATTAATGGTCCAAGTACATTTTCTGCTGCCGCCCAACACATAGCTATAAATGAAAATGAGATTACTCCAATTACTATCCATCTAAAAGATGTGAAAACTTTCCAACCATGGAGTAAATCATCTAACATAGAATTTTTACTATCAGTAACAACAGGAGTTAGATGTCGTAATGTATAAACTAACAAACCTGCAAGTAAAAAAGTAAATGCATCAATACCCAGTGTAACTGCGGCTCCAAAAGCATCAATTAAAAATCCTGCTGTAGCAGCTCCCAATATAAGTCCAGAATTTTTCATTAAACCATTAACTGCATTTGCTTTTTGTAATCCTGCTGTTGGCACAATTGTTGGCATAATTCCAGTAATAGCGGGCCAAAAAATTCCAGATAAAAGTCCATAACAACCATTAACAATAAGTAAGACTGCAACTGGAACATCTCCGCTTGCAAAATAAGCAACCTGAATAAAAAATATTGTTCCTGCCAAAGTATCTGTTAACCCAATAACTCTAGCTCTTCCATACCTATCAGCAATTACCCCACCAAATGGTGCCATTAAGATAAACATGGCAGAGGTTAAGCCAAGGACTAAGCCCAATAGATTTGCCGAGCCATTTGGTAACGCCAGAATTCCAAAAGCTAATGCAATTGGACTCATTCCATTACCAAAATTAGTTATAAATTGTGACACAAAAAAACGCTTGGTAAGTGGCTGAGATAAAATCTCTCTTGTTTGCACTTAATTTAATCCAATTCTATTTCGCTATCCAAATTCCAACCTAGCAATACTACTCATCTAAAGGCTTACTTCATCACCATTAGTCAACTGCTGATGAGGTAATCCTGTCAAAATGTGTAATTTACCTGAGCCATAGACCTGCCATTTTTTATGCCCATGTCTTTTAACTAAAGCGGTTAACTCATCAATGCCAATTAAAATTGAACCTTCAGGAATTTTCAAAAAATGCTTTGCAGAACTTTCCGGGAGCCATTTAAAAAACTTATTAAAGTGAGGAATTACTCTTATATTTGGAATTAGGTTTAAGCCTTCAGTTGGCTCATTTGTACTTAATCTAAAATGAGGAATCTGAGATGATAAAACCATTGCGCCAGCGGAGCAACCAGCTAGAGATCCTCCTAATTGCCAGTTGGCAACAATTGCTGACCATACTGGAGTGTTTATCAGACAGCTTGCTAAATAATGAGGATCGCCTCCAGATAAATAAATCAAAGCACTATTTTTAA
>CAYFKM010000100.1:0-623 GCA_964344025.1 uncultured Candidatus Nanopelagicus sp.
AAAATTACCCTTAAAATTACTTGACCGTTCACCATATTAATAGTGATTAAACCTCTGATAATATTTACATATGCGACTTATTTAAGTTGCATACCAATATCGATACCATCCAATGGCACCTGGAGGAGTTTGTGGCAAAAGTACATAATTTAGGCTTTCCTCGTATTGGTTCAATGCGGGAGTTGAAATTTGCCCAAGAGGGTTATTGGTCAGGTAAATCAAGTAAGGAAGATTTATTAAAGGTTGCTGCTGATATAAGAAAAATAAATTGGAATCATCAAAAATCACTTGATTGGGTTGCAGTTGGTGAGTTCTCCCTCTATGACCAAGTTTTAGATATGAGCTTTACCTTAGGAAATATTCCACAACGAGCTAAAGATTACTCAGGGGATGAGTTAGATAATTATTTTCGCGTAGCCCGAGGAAGATCAGTTGATCCTAAAGATTCGATCTCAGCTGCGGAGATGACTAAGTGGTTTGATACTAATTATCACTACTTGGTGCCAGAGTTTGATGCCACAACTACCTTTAAATTAAACCCAGCCAGGATTGTTGCCCAACTAATTGAGGCTAAAAATCTAGGTTTAAATCCAAAGCCAGTAATTATTGGCCCGGTAACCTAT
>CAYFKM010000100.1:633-1341 GCA_964344025.1 uncultured Candidatus Nanopelagicus sp.
GTCCAGTAACCTATTTGGCAATTGGAAAAGAAAAAGATAATTCGAATAAGTTAGATCTGCTGCCAAAACTTTTAGATGTTTATGCCGAATTACTTGAGGTGTTTGCTGAACATAAAATTGAGTGGGTACAAATTGATGAACCTATCTTGGTTACTGAGTTAAGTGGTGAGTTAAAGAAGGCATTTGAACAATTCTATGTAAAATTAAATAATCCAAAATTAAAGATTTTACTTGCCACCTACTTTGGTACATTACAAGATAATTTAGATATTGTTGCTAAATTACCAATTGCCGGTTTACATATAGATGCCATTAATGGCAAAAGTGAAGTTGATTCAGTGATTGCCAAAATGAGTGGCAAGGTAATCTCCCTTGGAGTAGTAAATGGTAGAAATATTTGGAAGAGTGATTTAAATGGTATTTTGGATTGGTTAGAACCAATTGCAAAAAAGTTAGGCGATAACTTATGGATTGCACCTTCATGTTCATTGCTGCATGTGCCAGTTGATTTAGCTAGTGAAAAGAAGTTGGATGGTGAGGTTTTATCCTGGCTTTCATTTGCGATCCAGAAAATCAAAGAAATTGAAGTTATTGCTGCTGCAATTAATTTTGGCAGAGCCAAGGTTGCAGATGAATTAGCACAAAATCAAAAATCTTTAAGCTCTAGAAGAGGTTCTGCTAGGGCGCATAATCCGGCAGTTCGAGCCG
>CAYFKM010000100.1:1351-1667 GCA_964344025.1 uncultured Candidatus Nanopelagicus sp.
TTCCCACAGACTGCTGATATTAGATCTGCAAGAAGTAAATACAAAAGTGGTGAATTAACTCAAACTGCCTACCAAGATGCGATGCGAAAAGAGATTATCTTTTCAATAAAGGAGCAGGAGTCATTAGGCCTTGATGTATTAGTTCATGGTGAGGCTGAGCGCAATGACATGGTTGAGTATTTTGGTGAACAATTAGAAGGATATGCATTTAGCCAATATGGGTGGGTTCAATCCTATGGCTCACGGTGTGTAAAACCACCGATTTTATTTGGTGATATCACAAGACCTAAGGCGATGACAGTTGAATGGATTAAGT
>CAYFKM010000100.1:1677-2716 GCA_964344025.1 uncultured Candidatus Nanopelagicus sp.
ATCACAAACCTCAAAGGTAATGAAAGGCATGTTGACTGGTCCAGTAACAATTTTGAACTGGTCATTTGTTAGAGATGATCAACCAAGATCAGTGTCTTGCGCCCAACTTGCTCTAGCAATTAGAGAAGAGGTTTTAGATCTAGAAAAAGCTGGCATAAAAGTTATCCAAATTGATGAAGCAGCTCTTAGAGAGGGCTTGCCTCTTCGGAAATCTCAATGGCAAGAGTATTTAGATTGGGCAGTTGGTGCATTTAAGATCGCTGCAAATGGTGTTAATGATGAAACACAAATTCACACCCACATGTGTTACTCCGAATTTAATGACATTATCTCCTCGATCGCAGATATGGATACTGATGTAATAACAATTGAAACCTCAAGGTCCGATATGGAGTTACTAGATGCATTTGATAACTTCAAGTATCCAAATGAGATTGGACCTGGGGTGTATGACATACATTCACCAAATATTCCAACCCAAGATCACATAATCTCGCTTATGAAAAAGGCGGCTCAAAAGATTCCAGCTGAGCGATTGTGGGTAAATCCAGATTGTGGTTTAAAGACCAGACAGTGGAGTGAGGTAACTCCGGCGCTAACAAATATGGTTGCGGCTGCAAAAACTTTACGTAGCCAAATATCTAATTAATAGCTAGGTATTAATTTGCTGCCAAATCTTTCAATAGAACTTTTCCCGCCTAAAGATCAGGCAGGTGAAGATAAAATGTGGACTACAGTTAATCATCTGCAAAACTTTAATTTAAGCAGTATCTCAGTAACGTACGGCGCCGGCGGTTCGGTTCGAGATCGGACTATAAAAATTGCTAAGGAGCTACGGTTATTTATTAATGTTCCAGTTACTGCTCATCTAACCTGTGTTAATTCAACCAAGGAGCAGTTATCTGAGATTGTATATCAGTATGAAGAGGCTGGTATAAAAAATATTCTCGCACTTCGTGGAGATCCAGTTGGCGGACCGAAATCGACCTGGATTAAAACTGAAGGTGGATTTGATCATGCCGATCAATTAATCGCATAC
>CAYFKM010000101.1:0-2711 GCA_964344025.1 uncultured Candidatus Nanopelagicus sp.
GTAGGAGAGTTCTAATATGTTGACCGTCCACATCAGCATCTGCCATTAAAATAATTTTGTGATACCTAAGTTTTGCTAAATCAAAATCATCGTGAATGCCGGTTCCAAGTGCAGTAATTAAGGCTTGAACCTCGTTGTTTTGTAGCACTCGATCAATTCTGGCTTTTTCCACGTTTAAAATTTTTCCTCTAATTGGAAGCACCGCCTGATAACGAGAATCTCGGCCACCTTTAGTAGAGCCACCGGCTGAATCTCCCTCAACAATGTAAAGTTCACATTTTTCTGGCTCAGTCCATTGGCAATCAGCTAATTTTCCAGGCATACCTCGACCTTCAAGTAAACCTTTTCGATTACGGGATAGATCTCTAGCTTTTCTTGCAGCCACTCGAGCAGCGGCAGCATCAATTGATTTTCTAACAATATCTTTTCCTTCACTTGGATTTTTTTCAAACCATGCAGTTAAATGATCATTCATCGCTTTTTGAGTAAAGGATTTTGCCTCAGTATTTCCTAACTTAGTTTTAGTTTGCCCCTCAAATTGAGGTTCAGCTATTTTTATTGAGACGATTGCAGTTAATCCTTCCCGCACATCATCACCGGTAAGACGGTCTTCTTTCTTACGAATAAAGCCCCACTCCTCGCCAAACTTGTTAACAATTGATGTTAAAGCAGTTCTAAAACCCTCTTCATGGGTTCCACCCTCTTGGGTATTTATAGTATTTGCAAAGGTATATACCGACTCTGAAAATCCGGTATTCCACTGCATTGCAATCTCTAGACTCATCTTATGTTTACTATCTTCGGTATTAAATGAGATTATTGATTTGTGGGTTTCACCCTTACTTTGATTAAGATGTCTAACAAAATCGATTATTCCACCAGCGTACTCATACTTAACGTAAAGTGGATTTCCTTTGTCATCAACATGGCTAGATCTTTCATCGGTGAGGGTTAAAATTAATCCTTTATTTAAAAAGGCCATCTCTCTAAATCGAGTTGATAGTGTTTCAAAGGAAAAATCTGTAGTTTCAAAAATATCTTTAGATGGCCAAAATGTTACTGTGGTTCCAGATTCCTCTGTGGCACTACCTTTTTTAACTGGCGCGGTTGGCACACCTAACTTATAACTTTGACTCCAATTAAAACCATCGCGCTTAACCTCAACTGATAAATCAGTGCTTAATGCATTTACAACTGAGATACCAACGCCATGTAAACCACCTGAAACACTGTAGCCACCATCGCCAAACTTTCCACCCGCATGTAAAACTGTTAATACCACCTCTAAAGCTGGTCTTTTTTCTACTGGATGAATATCTACTGGAATTCCTCGACCATTATCAATGACCTTTACCGATCCATCTTTTTGTAAAACTACATTTATCTCTGTGCAGTAACCAGCGAGCGCCTCATCAACTGAGTTATCTACGACTTCATAAACTAAATGGTGTAATCCACGCTCACCAGTTGAGCCGATATACATTCCAGGACGTTTACGAACTGCATCTAATCCCTCAAGGACGGTGATATTTGATGCGTCATAACCTTTGTGCGCATTTTTTGAAGCAGATGTTGCAGTATTTTTAGTCGGCACCAATAACCTCCAAGATCTCTTATAGACGATTCTGGCCGTTTTTAGACCGGCTCACCCCATAATCCTATCGGTTTAATACTTTTGGTATTACCGAAAATGGCATTTAAAGGTGTAAATGCGGGGTTTTTACCAACGTTTTGTGGGTGAGTATTAGCCGTAGGTATCTCTAGGCCCTCTAGCGCCCCGGATGGTGCGAAGCCCCCGCTTCCAACTTGGTGCATGTGGTCCAATAAATATTAGCTCCTCAACTAAGGCACCTGGCGCAGTTGTTGAAATTGTTTTAAGTAACTCATCCTTCATTAATCGCATCTGGGTTGCCCAAGCAGATGATGAGCTTTGAATTGTTAACCTACCATCCACCAATGAGATTGGTGTGGTGTGAGAGGCGATCTCACTACCAACTATTTGCTGCCAATCACTAAACAAATTTCCTTCAGCTACCCCTTGACTCCAATTTCGGTTAGCAATTACCTCAGATAAAACTGATTGTAATGATTGTGGGTCGGTATTTTTATTTTTACCTTGATTCTCTTCATTATTGTTTCGCTGTTTTCTAAAACCGGATCTGTAGTATTTATAAAGTTCTTTAGCTAGATCTCTTTTCATAATTTACTAACCAATCCTGATTTAACTAAATACCTATCTCCAGATAAACTCTTTGGTAAATCTGATTCAACTGCAACGGTAATGATTGTTTGTTCGGCGTTTTTTGCTATTTCAGATAATCTCTCTCTTCTATCCTCATCTAACTCCGAAAAAACATCATCTAAAATTAAAATTGGTGACAAACCATCTGCTTTTAATAGATAGTAGGTAGCTAATTTTAATGCAAGTGCAATAGACCAAGATTCACCATGACTGGCATATCCTTTAACTTGATGATCTCCTAACATTAAAAGTAGATCATCTCGGTGTGGGCCAGTTAAGGTAAGGCCCCGCTCTAACTCAGCTGCTCTGTTGCTTTTTAATTTATCCATAATTTTTTCACTGTTTACTACAATCTCCTGCGAGATTGCATCAATTGAGGATTTATAAATGATCTCAGCCGGCTTTATATTAGAAATCTCTTTATATATTTTGTTAAATAATTGTGTTAATTGGGTTAACGCACTTAATC
>CAYFKM010000102.1:0-2584 GCA_964344025.1 uncultured Candidatus Nanopelagicus sp.
AATTTTTGATATTGCTATAAATCCTGATCGAGGGTATGCAATGTCAGTCCGTGGGCTTGGGCGTGAGTTGGCTGCGGCGCTTAAATGCCGATTTATGGATCCAGCCAAGAATGTTCAAGTTAACAAATTAAAGGCTTTGAGTCCTTCAAAGGCTGTAGGAGTAAAAATCGAGGATAAGAGCGGTGCTGATCAGATCTTCTTACGAACCCTAGATAAAGTTAATACAAAAATACCAACTCCAATCTGGATGCAGAGAAGAATTGAAAAGTGCGGAATGCGTTCTATTTCATTAGCCGTCGATATTACAAATTATGTAATGCTCGAACTTGGTCAACCGCTACATGCTTTTGATGCAAATGAAATTTCAGGAGGTCTTAGAGTTGTTAGAGCAAATAGATTTAACAAGTTGGTAACCCTTGACAAAGTAGAACGTAAATTAGCAGTTGACAATTTACTCATATGCGACGCTAATTCGCCGTTAGCCTTAGCCGGAACTATGGGGGGCTTAGCTTCGGAAGTAACCTCACAGACAAATAAGATCGCGATTGAGGCGGCACATTTTGACCCAATCAGTGTTGCAAAAAACTCTCGACATCACAAATTATCGAGTGAAGCGTCAAGAAGAATTGAAAGAAATACGGATCCGGCACTAGCAGAGATAGCTTCAGCGCGTGCAGCTCAATTATTAATCGAACTCGCAGGCGCTAAATACTTAGGTACAGCATCGGCTGGTGGGAAAATCAAAACTAGAAAAGTAAGTGTCACATTAAAGGATATTTGTGGGTTAATTGGAACTTCCTACACTCTTAAGCAGGTAACGGATTCACTTAATTTAATTGGTTGTAAAACTACCGGTGGAACTACTCGAATTAACATTGAGATACCAACTTGGCGGCCTGATCTGGTTGATACTGCAGATTTTGCAGAAGAGATAGCACGCCTTGTTGGTTATGATCAAATTCCGTCTAAACTTCCAATTGGTAAATTTGGAGCGAAGCTCTCATCAATGCAAAACCGTAAGCGTCTGATTGCGATCTCATTGGCAAGCAAAGGGTTTTCAGAGGTTATTACTTATCCATTTATCAATCAAAAAATGGTGGAAATACTCGGCTTTACGGGTGATAGAGCAAAGTCTTTTAAGCTTGCAAATCCGATGTCGGATGATTTTCCCCTATTACGAACCCACTTAATTCCAGGTTTGCTTACAACCCTTTCGCGTAATCTTTCAAGAGGTGCCAAGGATTTAGCTTTATTTGAAATTGGGAATGTTTTCAGAAACATCGCTCCCTTAACCAAAATAACTTCGCCTTCACCTCTACGTCGCCCACAGCAAAAAGTTATAGATGCTATTTATTCCAGTGTGCCTAAGCAAATGCTTTTTGTGGCGGGAGTAGTTTGTGGCGAAAAGACATTATCAAGCTGGCATGGTAAGGGAAAACTTTATGATTGGAATGATGCGATAAATCAAGCCTCGGAGATTATTTCTTCTACTGGAAATAGATTTGAAATTACCTCTTCTGATCTAGCTCCATGGCACCCTGGTCGATGTGCTGAATTTAAGGTATCAGGAAAAGCCGTTGCTCACGCGGGCGAATTACATCCTCGCGTTATTGCAGAGCTGTCACTGCCAGAGCGCACTTGTGCTTTTGCCGTAATTCTAAGCGAGTTACCGCATACCCAAACGATTATTGCTCCGAGTATTGCGACCATGCCAGCGGCAGCACAAGACGTTGCATTAGTGGTTTCAAAGGAGGTCTCAGCAGCTCAGGTAGAAAGTTCACTTCGATTGGGAGCAGGAAAACTTCTAGAATCCATAAATCTCTTTGATCGTTATGAGCAAATAGGTGAAGGCAAGGTTTCATTAGCATTCACTCTTGCATTTAGAGCCGCTGATCGCACATTAACTGCTGAAGAAGTTTCTGGATATCGAGATGCAGCAATTCGTCAAGCGAATAAAGATTGTGGAGCGGTCATTAGGTCTTAGTGCATAAATATGCATAGATTTGCATTTATATGCATAAATGAATTAGGCTATTGCCATGAAAACTGGTGTTATCGGTGGGAGTGGATACGCAGGTGGTGAGCTACTGCGAATTTTGTCTCAACATCCAATTTTTAAGATTGAATATGTTGCAGCAAGTTCTAATTCTCAAGAGTTAATTTCAGATTTACACCCTCACTTGACTGGATTTGATAATCAAAGATTTTCTGCGACTTCAATAGCTGAGATAGATAAATGTGATTTGATTTTCGTAGCCCTTCCTCATGGAGAGTCATCAAAGTTGATAAATCAAGTAGCTGATCGAGTAAAAATTGTTGATTTGGGTGCAGATTTTAGATTGCAAGATGCACAGATGTGGCAAAAATATTATGGGGGACCCTATGCTGGTAGTTGGCTATATGGCCTTCCAGAGCTGGTTAACCACGGAGAAATCGCTAACTCAAATAGAGTTTCAAATCCTGGTTGTTATGCAACGGCAATTGCGCTTGCAACTGCTCCAGCGCTTGATTTTATAGATGTCAGCGATATTTCAGTAGTCGCTTCATCTGGCACCACTGGGGCTGGTCGAGGCGCTAAAGTAAA
>CAYFKM010000103.1:0-2567 GCA_964344025.1 uncultured Candidatus Nanopelagicus sp.
GTATTGAAACTAAGGGTGGTGTTATGACTAAGTTAATTGAGCGCAATACCACTATTCCAACTAAGCGTAGTGAGATCTTCTCAACTGCAGATGATAATCAACCAGCTGTGCAAATCCAGGTTTTCCAAGGTGAGCGCGAAATGGCTGCTTACAATAAAAAACTTGGCATGTTTGAGTTAACTGGTCTACCACCTGCTCCACGAGGAGTGCCTCAAATTGAGGTTACCTTTGATATCGATGCAAATGGAATTGTCCATGTATCAGCAAAGGATCTTGGTACTGGAAAATTACAAAGCATGACAATCACCGGTGGATCTGCTCTTTCTAAAGAAGAGATTGATCGAATGATGAAGGATGCCGAAGCTCACGCTGAAGAGGATAAACAACGCAGAGAGGAAGCAGATGTTAGAAACTCTGGTGACTCTTTGGTTTATCAAACTGAGAAATTCTTAAAAGATAATGCTGATAAGTTTAATGATGGCGATAATGCAACCAAAAAGGGTGAGCTTGAGAGTGCAATTGCCGATCTTAAGAAGGCATTAGAGGGTGCAGATTTATCTGCAATAAAGAGTGCAACTGAAAAAGTCTCAGAGATCAGCCAGCAATTAGGTGCTGCGCTGTATGCAGCAAATGCTGCACAAGCTCCAGCCGGTGATACACCAGTAGATGATGGTGTTCAAGATGCTGAAGTTGTGGATGAGCAGAAGTAATGAGTGAAGAAAATTTAGCTGCGTCAGAGAAAGAGCTCTCTGACGCAGTTGATGAGGTATTAAATGAAGCAACCGCGGTAGTAGATGAGGTTGCAACCCTTACTTCAGATTTGCAACGATTACAGGCTGAGTATGCAAATTATCGAAAACGTGTTGACCGTGATCGAGTATTAACAACCGAGCTTGCATTTGCTGCAGTTTTATCTGAACTACTCCCAGTTTTAGATGATTTAGATAGAGCAGGTGAGCATGGTGAATTAACTGGTGGTTTTAAAGCGGTTGCAGACCGAATTAATACCACTGTTGAAAAGCTGGGCTTAAGTAAATTCTCTGATGCGCCAGTTGCTTTTAATCCAGAGATCCATGAGGCGTTAACTCATGAAACCTCAACTGAGGTTACAGAGCCAACTGCAACAAAGATTTTGCAACCTGGTTATAGATTTAAGGATCGGGTAATTAGGGTCGCCAAGGTTGCAGTAAGTGAACCTGAGGTTAGTAAGTAATACTTAAAATATGGCTGCCAAGGATTTATATGAGAAGGATTACTACCAAATCCTTGGTGTTGCCAAAAATGCAGATTCAAGTGCAATTAAAAAGCAGTATCGAAAGTTAGCCAGAGAGTTACATCCAGATAAGACAAAAGGTGATAAAAAATTAGAGGATCGCTTTAAAGCTGTCTCTGAGGCTTATGACATATTAGGTGATGATAAAAAACGTCGCGAATATGATGAAGCTAGAGATGCCTTTAAATCAGGGCGGATTCCACCTGGTTTTTCAGCTGGTGGACAAGGTTTTAACTCTGGTGATTTCAGTGATTTATTTGGTCCTGGCGGAGATATATTTTCAACTTTGTTTGGCGGTGGCAGAAGTCGCCATGGCTCTGATTTACAAACTGAGGCATCAATAACATTTAAAGATTCTATTTATGGAACTGAGTTAAATTTACGTCTTTCACCTCAAGGCTCAGCCCCAACAAATATAACAACAAGGGTACCGGCTGGAATTAAAGATGGTGCCAAGATAAAAATTAAAGGACGTGGTGCACCAGGGGCAGCTGGTCCTGGTGATCTATATGTAATTGTCCATGTAACACCACACCCAGTATTTTCAAGAAAGGATGAAAATATCCTTTTAACTCTGCCAATTACCTTTACCGAGGCAACATTGGGGGCAGATATTTCAGTTCCAACCTTAGATGGGGATGAGGTGACAGTTCGGATCGCACCAGGAACACCAGCAGGTAGAACTTTAAGAATTAAAGGTAGAGGTGTTAAGAAAGGTTCAACTGCTGGGGACCTATTAGTTACTTTAGATGTAAGAATTCCACAACGAGTTGATGGTGCTGCGAAAAAAGCTATTGAAGATTTTGCTAAAGCTACGGCAGATTTTAATCCACGGGCAGAGTTGTTTAAGAAGGCTAAATTATGAGCAATGAGAATCAAATCCCAGAGGATGAGGCTGTCTATGTAATCTCAGTTGCATCTAAGTTATCTGGATTACATCCACAAACCCTTAGACAATATGACCGATTAGGTTTAGTTTCACCAAGTAGAACAATTGGAAAAAATCGTCGCTACTCACTTATTGATATTGTTAAATTACGAAATGTTCAAAGGTTAGTTGGCGAAGGGATTAATCTTGCTGGTATCGCCCGGATTATTGAGTTAGAGGAGGCGGTAGCAAATATGGCACTTGAGGTGGCAAAGTTAAGAACTGAGGTTGATGCTCTACTTGAGGCTAATCCACCAAAAGCATTGGTCAAAAGAGATAACCAAACAATTGTTTTCTATCCAAATAGCTAAGGCCAAGAGAGATAGGCTTAATACATGTCAGCTAAGGATAAGTTAAAAGAGGAGA
>CAYFKM010000104.1:0-2538 GCA_964344025.1 uncultured Candidatus Nanopelagicus sp.
GACTGTAAATCCCCCGGCTCTGCCTTCGAAGGTTCAAATCCTTCACCCGCCACCAATTTTAAAACTTATACTTATTTACAAGCTTAGTTAAATTTTGATCATTTCGCTCTTGATTACCAGTTTGCCATAAGCCACCAATTTGCGTCCCTTCAATGTAATCTAGAAAGCTAAAGCCTGATAATTTCTTGGTTTTTGTGTTTACTCTTTTTGATTGAAAGTACCACCATAAATCATCAGTGTGAAACGACAATTCTTTATAATCCTCCTCGTTTAGAACATCAGCATGAAAAAAATCTCTCTTATAAAGTGTTCCAGCACCTGAAGTTGGGAATAAGTCTAAATCAGGCCCAGTTGCTCCATTGAAGTTCTTGATCCATTTTTCATAGGGTAGAAATTTACCATTTTTATCAAACTTAACCTTATGCACTCTGGATGCAATTACGCAATGTGGAGTTAAATGGTATTGAATCATTAACTTTAAAGTTAAATCGGATTCTAGAAATAAGTCGTCATCAAAAACAATTATTGGCAATGTTGGCTCTACTAATAGAGTTGGAATAAGTTTTTTTCCAGGTCCTAAGTCATTACATGCATTTATAGTTATAGCCCCACTAATTTCTAAATCTTTTATTTCTTTGGGCAAGAAAGCAGTATCTGATTTAGCAATGTTTAAGTAAATCTTTTTAGGCCTCAACCGCTGTGATCTTATTGAGTTTAACGATTTAGCTAAGGTAGGAAATCTTTCTGGGTGACTTGTCAGTGATACTACATAATCCCAATTAAACTCTTTAATATCTGCACCGGGAGCTGGAATAAGGTGATTAAGCAATGAATTTCCTGAAGACTTAAGTTGTAATTCTTTAATTAGGTTAATATTTGATAGAACTTCATTATGATATTTAGTAGATTTTGTACCAAGATTTCTTGCACTCCTAATTAAGTAATAGAGAATAAAGATTTGAAGGCCTATAGCAATTAATAACAATGTGGCATTCATTTCATCCCCAAACTTTTATTCCAGTTATACTAATTTCATGGATAAGCCGACCATAATCTTAGCCACAAGTAATGGTATTGGCATGGGGCACTTAACTCGTGCAAGTGCAATTGCTTCAGAGTTAAAAGAGTTTTCAAATCCCATTATCGTCTCGATGGCCGCTGGTGTAATAGAGGTACCAAAAATTGCAGGAGTTAGGTTTGAATACATTCCTGGAAGAGATCGAAATTGGATGGGTAGATTTCAATGGGATTCATATCTAAGAGATCGACTTGTAGCGCTAATCGACGAAACAGATGCAAAAATAATTAGCTTTGATGGAGTGGTTCCTTACCCAGGAATTATTGCAATCAAGAGTAAACGACCAGAGGTTAAATTAGTTTGGGTGCGAAGAGGTTTTTGGCAGAAAACTCCTCAGAAGTACCTATTGGCACTGCAATCAAGAATGATGGATCTAATAATAACTCCTGGAGATTTTGGACAAAGTTATGACAAAGGTCCTACTTCAAAACGAAATGATTCAGTCTTGGTAAATCCAATATCAATTTTTGATTCTAAGTCCACATTTAGCAGGGAGCAAGCAAGGGAGGAATTAGGGTTAGATAAAAATCGTCCAGCTTGTCTTGTTCAACTGGGTATAGGTGAGGCTGACTTGAATTCAAAATTAACAGCCGCTCTATCTGGCTTACTTGGCTGGAAGAATTTACAGGTAGTTTTAACTAAAGAACCAGTTGATTCAAATGGTAAAAATTTAGCACCAGCAGGATTAGATATAAATATTATTAGGTACTTTCCACTTGCAAAAGTACTTAATGCCTTTGATGCTGCAATTTGTGCTGCAGGGTATAACAGTGTGCACGAGGAACTTGCTGCAAAAATTCCAACTCTTTTTGTTCCAAATATTAGAGGGACTGATAATCAATCAGATAGAGCAAAATGGGCATTTGATAATCAAATGGCACTAACTGTTGATCAAAATAATCTCGAAGATATAGAGAATAATGCCAAAAAATTACAGGATGAAGATCTGAGAAATAAATTAAGTAGAAACTGTAATAAACTTCCATCAACTACTGGGGGTAGTGAAGTTGCCAAAATCTTTAAAAATTTGCTAGAAGCACCGACAAAAACTGGAATCTCTTTACCAATTACTTTAATTAGTTTAAAGATTAGAGATATTTTTGCACGTGGATTGAAGGGATTCGTTTACTCACTACTTCAATTATTAACTGTAGTTTATAGATGGATTAAACCTCACAATAAGGGTAAAGTTTCTTACTCAAATAAGCTTGAAATTTATGAAAATGAAGAATCTGATGTATTACGCAAATTAATTAAATCTGGTAAACCTTTTGAGCACCTTATTGTTAATGCATCACCCGCATATAAAAATAGGCGTGTTGAGATTGCATCCAAGGCATACTTAAAGTAATTGGGCTTCAATTCGTAATTCATAATCTTGGGTTGTATCCTTAGTCACCACTTCGCCCCCTTAGCTCAGTCGGTAGAGTGTTTCCATGGTAAGGAAAAGGTCAACGGTT
>CAYFKM010000105.1:0-2483 GCA_964344025.1 uncultured Candidatus Nanopelagicus sp.
GTCATACTGCAGCAAAGGTTGCTGAAAATGTTAAAACTCAGATTGATGCCTTTACCCACACTTGTTTTATGGTGGTTCCCTACACTGGATATGTTGAGGTGTGTGAGGCGCTAAATCGTTTAACCCCAGGTACTCATAAAAAGAAATCAGCTCTCTTTAACTCAGGTGCTGAAGCGGTTGAAAATGCGGTAAAGGTTGCTCGTAAATTTACTAAGCGATCAGCAGTTGTGGTTTTTGAGCATGGCTATCATGGCAGAACTAATTTAACGATGGCTATGACAGCTAAAAATATGCCTTATAAAGATGGTTTTGGACCATTTGCTCCTGAGGTATATCGCATGCCATTGGCATATCCATTTCAATGCGATGCCTGCGATAAACCTTGTCAGGGTGCGGTTTTATCAAATGTTCTTCATAAAATTGAAAAAGAGATTGGTGCTAGCAATGTTGCGTGCATCGTAATTGAGCCAATTCTAGGTGAGGGCGGATTTATTGTTCCGTGTAAGGGATTTTTGCCAGGGCTAGCAAAATTCTGTAAAGAAAATGGCATTATTTTTATTGCAGATGAGGTCCAGACAGGCTTTGCAAGAACTGGTCATATGTTTGCCTGTGAAGATGAATCAGTGGTACCAGATTTAATCGTTACCGCCAAAGGAATTGCTGCCGGACTTCCGCTAGCTGGTGTAACTGGTAGAGCAGAGGTGATGGATTCAATTCATCTTTCAGGATTAGGCGGCACATATGGTGGAAATCCAATTTCCTGCGCAGCAGCACTTGGAGCGATTGAGATTATTGAAAAAGAGAATTTAGTTGCCCGTGCCAACAAAATAGGCAAAATCATGAGTGAAGCCTTAAATCAAATGGCAAAGAAGTACCCAATCATTGGTGATGTAAGAGGTCGGGGTGCAATGCAAGCTATTGAGTTAGTTAAACCTGGCACCAAGGAGCCTAATTCTGAGGCACAAGCTGCCATTATCAAATACTGCATTAGTAAAGGTGTACTAATTCTTTCAGCTGGAACCTATGCAAATGTTGTTAGATTATTGCCACCATTAATAATTGATGAGGAACTACTTAAAGATGGTCTTGCAGTATTAGATGAAGCAGTTGCTAGCGTTTCTAATTAATCTCGATTTAAAAGATTTCTAGTTGGATCATACTTACCACCTGATTTCTTTAGTGAAATAGCACTTAACGCCTCTAAAACAACTCGATTAGCAAGTATCGCTGTGATATCACTTGAGTCATACGCTGGTGCTACCTCAACTACATCAACTCCAACAATTGGTAGCTCTAAACAGATTCGCCTTACCGCTTCTAATAACTCTCTACTTGTCATTCCACCTGGTTCAGGTGTGCCAGTTCCAGGTGCCATTCCAGGATCAACAACATCAATATCAACTGATAGAAAAACCCCATCACATTGATTCGTAAGTATCGAAAATGATTCATCTAAAACTGTATTTAGTCCTCGATGGTGAATCTCAGTCATCTCATAAGATTTCATTCCCTTACTTGCCATCCACTTAAGAGTTGCATCATCTGGCCAGTATCCACGCAAACCTAGTTGTAAAAATCTATCTCCTCTAACGGAACCTGATTCAATTAATCGACGCATTGGAGTGCCATGACCAATTAGGGCTCCAAATTGATCCTCACCAGTATCAGCGTGGGCATCAAAGTGAATCATTGAAACTTTGCCCTTGCCTAAATGGTTTGCAATTCCAGCAACATCTGCTGCCGCAACTGAGTGATCGCCACCTAAGACAACTGCAATCGCTCCAGCTTTTGCAATCTTTTCTGTAGCCTCCTCTAAAACTTTCAAAGATTTAATTAAATCCCCGCCAGGCATTAAAAGATCACCGGCATCAAATATTTTTAATTTCTGTAATGCATCAGTTCGCAGAGCTAAATGTGGCCTTGATGCATCATGTGGTAGGTAATCACCCATTCGAATTGCTTGCGGCCCCATCTTGGCCCCTGAGCGATGAGATGTTCCGCTATCTATTGGTGCTCCTACAATGACAACATCTGCGCCTTTAAAACTATCTGGCTTATCTAAATCACATCTAGGAATCCCTAGAAATGTAAAGTCAGGTCCATACATATTGCCGATATTTGTCATGACTTCTTTCGCTGACGACTTACAACCTGCCCAATTATTACAATAATTAAAGCAATAAAAAACATGGCGCTGCCGATGACATTTGCCTGAGCTGGAATACCTCGAGCAGCAGAGACATAAACAAACTTTGGGAAAGTAGAGAATGTACCGGAGTTAAAGTTTGTAATAATAAAATCATCAAAAGAAAGTGAAAAGGCTAGCAGTGCTGCCGCTGCAATTCCTGGCATAACTAAAGGCAAGGTAACATACCTAAAAGTTTCACGCTCATTTGCATATAAATCCATAGCCGCCTGTTCCAGTCTTGGATCTAATGAAGCGATTCGAGCCTTTACTGTTACCACCACAAAGGAAATACAAA
>CAYFKM010000106.1:0-2138 GCA_964344025.1 uncultured Candidatus Nanopelagicus sp.
TTTCGTATGGCGATCTTAAATCCAAGAACTGCGATGTCATCATTTTAGCCTCAGGGTCAGAGGTGAGCATTGCTTTGCAAGCTCAGAAGTTACTTGTGAAAAAAGATATTAAAGCCAGGGTTGTTAGCACTCCATGTGTTGAATGGTTTTATGAACAGCCTGATTCCTACCAAGAGCAAGTTTTACCAAAATCCATTAAAGCCCGAGTAAGTGTGGAGGCCGGCGTAGCTCAGCCATGGCACAAACTCCTTGGAGATTATGGAGTATCAGTTTCTTTAGAACATTTTGGTGCCTCTGGTAGCGCCTCAGTTTTATTCAAGGAGTTTGGATTTACACCCGAAAATGTTGCAGCCAAAGCTGAAGAGAGTTTAGAGAAAGCGCATGCAAGATAATCTTATTTTTCTTTTAATTTTACCTAGAGATAAGTTTGATAAACATGGATTTTTCCTAGGCAAGTCCTTCTAAATATGAAAGCCTTCGGCAAAGCGTTATCAGCTCTAGATGAAAATATAATTTCAGAATTAAATCTTCTACTTCCGCGAATTGCAGCAAAAGACTATTCAATCTGGGGAAATAGAACTGAGGCTAAAAATAGATTGGGGTGGGTAGATTTACCCTTTTCTTCCCGAAATTTGCTACCAGAATTTGACGCACTTTCGGCTTGGGTAAGATCTAGAGGGTTAAGTCATTTTATTCTTTGCGGCATGGGAGGTTCCTCTCTCGCCGCAGAAGTCATATCCAATTCAGAAAGTAAGTTGCTTACAATCATTGATTCAACTGACCCAGATCAGATCAAAAAATCTATTCCAACAGATCTAGAAAAATCTTTGATAATTGTTGCTTCTAAATCTGGCACTACGATCGAAACTATCTCTCACTTTAAGTTTTTTGAGCGACTATTTCTTGATAACAAACTAGATCCAACTTTGCACATAATAGTGCTGACCGACCCTGAAACAGATCTTAATATAAATGCGAGGAGTCAAGGTTACAAAGTTTTTGAGACTGATCCTTCGGTTGGTGGAAGATTTAGCGCACTTTCAGCATTTGGATTGTTACCTGCCGCTCTACTTGGGATTGATGTATCAGTAATTTTGGATGATGCCCAGAAAGCACATCAAATTGTGCTTACGCCAAACTCGCCAGCGGTATTGATTGCTACTGCATTATTCCAACAAACTCGGCAATTTGTAACTATATCTAAGGGCCAGGATGAGTTAAGTGGTCTTGGAGATTGGATTGAACAGTTAATTGCTGAATCAACTGGCAAAAACCAAACTGGTAGATTGCCAATTGTTATACCGAGCTCAAGCACTGTTTCATCAATCCTGTCAATTGGCTTTACAGGAAATCAATTTGATATAACTGTTGAAGCAACACTTGGTGAGCATTTTGTCCTTTGGGAATGGATTACAGTTTTACTCTGTTATCTACTAAAGGTCGATCCGTTTGATCAACCTAACGTCGCTGAATCAAAACAGAGCACATTAAAGATTTTGAATGAAAAAAGTACTAAAACTTTTTCATTATCAGCACCACAAATAGAAAATGAATTTTTTAGTGTATACACTAATTGTAAAGTCAGTAACATTGATGAGTTTCTGAAACTACCATTTGAATATCTAGCAGTAATGGCATTTCTTCCTAAAGATATTCAGCCTGATGTCACGATATTCATTAACAAGATCGCTGCTACATTAAATCGTCCAATTGCTTTCGGCTGGGGACCTAGATTTCTCCACTCAACTGGGCAGTTTCATAAAGGTGGCAACACTAATGGTGGCTTCATACAAATAACCCGTCAAATAGAGAAGGATTTAAATATACCGAATGAAGATTTTTCCTTTGGTCAACTAATAACAGCCCAAGCTCTAGGTGATGCGCAATCACTAACGCAAAGAAGTTATCCGGTGTTTAGAATTCATTTAAAGCAAGATAAAGGAGCTTTGTCTAAAATATTTAGTTAATCGTCTCCTCTTAATTTCTTTAATGCAATGTCAAGAATCTTGTTCGCCTCAGCTTCAGTCCTTCGCTCTTTAACGTACGCCAGGTGAGTTTTATATGGCTCATTTTTCATAGGCATCGGCGGTTTATTTTTATCTTGACCGGCTGGAAAACCACAACGTGGACAATCCCAT
>CAYFKM010000106.1:2217-2431 GCA_964344025.1 uncultured Candidatus Nanopelagicus sp.
CGGCTTCCACGTATTGAACTGCCTCCAGCCATTTCTACTCCTTAATTCTTCAACAACAAACTAAGTGCGATAACAGCTGAAAACCAAACACCGCCCACAACTATAGTAATACGATCTAAATTCTTCTCTACAACAGATGATCCGCCGTAAGTTGAAGAAATGCCACCGCCAAACAAATCAGACAAGCCTGAACCTTTACCTTTATGAAGTAAAA
>CAYFKM010000107.1:0-1113 GCA_964344025.1 uncultured Candidatus Nanopelagicus sp.
ATTTACAAGTCAGATGACCTGGCAGATGTATGAGGCAATTCCCAATGGGCGCTTAGCAGTAATTCCAGGTACAAGTCACAACCTAGTACATGAAAAAACTAAATTAATGCAGGAGATTATTAAAGATTTTTATAAGAGTTTAGATTTTCCAATTACTAAAATGCCAAATAGGCGGGCAAAAACACAAGCTAAAATTTTAAAAAACTCTTAACTCACCAGGAGCACCTGCTGGCACAAATGGCTGCTTAGGAAATACTTGATTAACTTTTTCATAAGGTGAATTTTGAGCAGGACGCGGATCACTCTCGCCCTTATTTGGCCACATCGAAAATGCCCGCTCTGCTTGAGCAGTAATTGTTAGTGATGGGTTAACACCAAGATTTGCAGTCACAGATGCACCATCTACTACATGCATAGTTGGGTAGTTATAAACTCGATGATATGGATCAATTACGCCAGTATTAATTGAATCACCAATTACACAACCACCAACAAAGTGAGCTGTAAAGGGGGCGTTTACTAAATCACCAATATGACCACCTGCAATGCCGCCATTATTTTCAGCAATCCGCCTCGCCACCTCATTGGCAGCTGGAATATAGGTTGCATTAGGAATCTTAGAATCATTTTTTGAAGTTAATCTAAAACCAAATAAGCCACGTTTACCGGTAACACTTATTGCAGAGTCAACATTTTGCATAATCAATGCCACTACCGTCCGCTGGCTCCATTGTCTAACATCTAAAATCCGTAATACTAAAGATGGCTTTGTAATTACTTGCCGTAGCCACTGTTTGCGACGATCTCTAATATTTTCACCATCTGTCATTACCGTCTGAAGCAGACCCATAAAGTTTGAACCTTTGCCGTATCTAACTGGCTCAACATGGGTGTGATCATCTGGGAAAAAAGATGAGGTAATTGCAGAGCCTTTAGAAAAATCAGTACCTCCCTTTGGCATTATGCTGCCAGTTAAGGCCTCACTATTGGTTCTAGATAATTTTCCAAGTTGATTACTTATTTTTGGTAGTACACCAGTTGATTTCATCTTATGTAATAACTTTTGGGTGTTATAGGTGCCAGCAGCTACTACAACTTGGGCTGCAGTAAATC
>CAYFKM010000107.1:1123-2409 GCA_964344025.1 uncultured Candidatus Nanopelagicus sp.
TAAACTCCATGCGGGGCTAACTTAAATGTGTGGCCAACTCCCATTTGATCTGCCACCTGCTTCATAGCTTGATCAGATGGTGAAAAGTAAGGATTTTGAGCAACTCCTAACATTCTAGAGGCTTGGTCATACCAAGGTGATAACTCTTGATCCCAATTAGTAATTGAACTCCACTGCTTATCCTCAAAGTATGAAGCAGGTGGTTTATATAAGGTATTTGCATAAACTAATGATCCACCGCCAACACCAGCACCAGCTAAAACCAATACATCAGGCAAAACATGAATTCTTTGAATTCCTTTAAGACCTAACCTTGGTAAATATAAAAATCTTCTAAGGCGCCAAGAGGTTTTAGGAAAATCTTTATCACTAAATCTTCTACCGGCCTCAAGGATGCAAACTCTGTAGCCTTTTTCAGTTAATCGAAGTGCTGCTACTGAGCCGCCAAAGCCAGAGCCAACTACAACAACATCAAAATCACGGTTGGCCATAACAAAACTCTACTTTGCTTGATATGGGATTGGTAAGAGTTGAAAGTGGAGCCCCCCGTCAGGATTGAACTGACGACCTGCCGCTTACAAGGCGGCTGCTCTACCACTGAGCTAGAGAGGCAAATATTAGAGCGTAATTATGGCATAGCTTGGAATGGCAATTTACTCATATCTTGGCCAGCTAATTGGCACTTCATACTTACCACTTCTGCCATCACCAGATGATCTTCCTCGGATCCTTCGCCAAATCCATGGGATTAAAAAGACAAGTATCCAGGCAGTATTGATTAGATACTTTTTAACTTTACTCTGCTTACCTTGTGGTGGCAGTGGAATTTTCCAATTTGGATCAAATGGCAAACCCAATCCCTCTAATACCGCATTAGCTAATCTTTTATGTCCTTCGGGATTCATATGTAATCTATCAAATGCTAAAAATCTTCGATCATTTAAAAACTCTGCCTTTTTGCCCTCAAATAAAATAGTTGGATATTTTTTAGCAACCATCCTTACATTCTCATTAAATGCACTAAATCTTTGATGCCATAAGTTTGCAGTTTTGCCCTTTGCATCTACTTTATCGACAACTGTAAATACCATTACCGTAGCTCCAGCATCAGTTAACTGCTTAATACCGCGTTCATACTCAGGTAGACAGAGCTCTGACTTGTAATTTGGTCTAAGCACATCATTTGCTCCAGCATGAAATGAAACTAATGTTTGTTTGCCCTCAATATATTTAAGGGCAATTGGAATTTGATCCTCAACTACCTGCTTAAGTAATTTACCTCTAAT
>CAYFKM010000108.1:0-2348 GCA_964344025.1 uncultured Candidatus Nanopelagicus sp.
CTAGGAACCGGAATTCATGATGATTTTGATTTGGCAAAACTTAGGTATCACAAAATTATTTTGATGGCCGATGCTGATGTGGATGGTCAACACATTAGAACTCTCCTACTTACATTACTTTTTAGATTTATGAAACCATTAATTGAAAATGGTTTTGTTTACTTAGCCCAACCCCCGTTATATAAATTAAAATGGGGTGGTAAAGAGCCAGTTCAGTATGCATTTAGTGATAAAGAGCGTGATGGTTTTATCCAAATGGGATTAGATAATGGTAAGCGATTACCAAAAGAGGATGGAATTCAAAGATTTAAAGGCTTAGGGGAAATGCCCGCTAAGGAGTTATGGGATACCACCATGGATCCAGCAACAAGAGTTTTAATTAAGGTCACATTAGAAGATGCTGCCGCAGCCGATGATCTATTTTCAGTATTAATGGGTGAGGATGTTGAGCTTCGTCGATCATTTATTCAACGCAACGCCAAAGATGTTAGATTTTTGGATATTTAAAGGTAATTCAAAATGGATAAAACTTTTACAGATAACCAAGGCGAAAATGCTCGCGATCGGCAGGAGTCTGTTGATTTACAAGTTGAAATGGCCAGGTCTTATTTAGATTACGCAATGAGCGTAATTGTTGGTAGAGCACTTCCAGATATTAGAGATGGATTAAAACCAGTACATAGAAGAGTTTTATACGCAATGTATGACGCGGGTTATCGTCCAGATAAGGGTTATTACAAATCATCTCGCATCGTTGGAGATGTTATGGGTAATTACCACCCTCATGGTGATACTGCAATTTATGATGCGGTAGTTCGACTAGCTCAATTCTGGTCGCTTCGTTATCCATTAATTGATGGCAATGGAAACTTTGGATCTCCTGGAAATGATCCAGCTGCAGCTATGCGTTATACCGAAGCACGTCTTGCACCACTTGCAATGGAGATGATGCGAGATATTGATGAAGACACCGTTGATTTCATTGCAAATTATGATGGCAGATCGCAAGAGCCAACAGTTCTACCAAGTAGATTTCCAAATTTATTAGTTAATGGTTCAGCTGGAATTGCAGTTGGTATGGCAACAAATATTCCACCACATAATTTAAATGAGGTAGTTGAAGCCACCTGTTTTGCATTAGAAAATCCTGACCTACCATCTGAAAAATTGTTAGCAAAATTGATGACAATTGTTAAAGGACCTGATTTTCCAACCAAAGCTTTAATTGTGGGTAGAGGTGGTATTGAAGATGCTTATAAAACTGGTCGGGGTTCAATAATTATGCGAGCAGTTGTTGAGGTAGAGGAGATAAATAAGCGAACCTGTTTAGTTGTTACAGAGCTTCCATATCAAGTTAACCCAGATAATCTGGCGCTAAAAATCGCTGAACTTGTAAAAGATGGCCGTATCAAAGGAATTGCAGATGTGCGAGATGAGGGAAATGAGCGTCTTGGTCAGCGATTAGTAATTGTCTTGAGAAATGATGCGGTGGCAAAGGTAGTTTTAAATAACCTTTACAAGCACACCCAATTACAAGATTCATTTGGTGCAAATATGTTGGCATTAGTTGATGGTGTGCCAAGAACACTGCGGCTAGATGAGTTTATTCGCTACTACATTGATCATCAGGTGGAAGTAATTGTTAGGCGTAGTAAGTACAGATTAGTTGAGCGGGAAAAAAGAGCTCATATATTAAAAGGATATCTAAAGGCGCTAGATTCATTAGATGCCGTAATTGCATTAATTAGAGCAAGTAAAACACCAGAGGAGGCTAGAACTGGGTTAATGAAACTGCTTGAGGTTGATGAGATTCAAGCTAATGCTATTTTGGATATGCAACTTAGAAGAATTGCGGCCCTTGAGCGACAAAAAATTACCGATGAGCACACTGAATTAATGGCTGAGATCAAAGAGTTAAATATCATTTTAGCTAGCCCAGAAAAACAACGTTTAATAATTAGAGATGAGTTACAAGAGGTGGCAAATAAGTATGGAAATGATCGCCGCACCCAAATTATTTCTGGTGATACTGATTTATCAGTTGAGGATTTAATTCCAGATCAAGATGTAGTAGTAACAATTACTAAAGGTGGTTACTCCAAGCGAACTAAGGCTGAGGCTTATCGTGCCCAAAAACGTGGCGGAAAAGGTGTTAAGGGTGCGGCCTTAAAATCTGATGATGTTGTAGAACATTTCTTCACCGCATCTACCCATAATTGGTTGTTATTTTTTACCAATAAGGGCCGGGTATATCGAGCCAAGGTGCATGAGTTACCAGATGCTGGTCGAGATGCCAGAGGTCAACATGTTGCAAATCTTTTAGCATTTAAACCAGATGAGGTAATTGC
>CAYFKM010000109.1:0-2341 GCA_964344025.1 uncultured Candidatus Nanopelagicus sp.
CTTGGATCACCAACTAAACCTGTCGCTCCACCCACTAACGGGATTGGCTTATGGCCAGCTAGTTGAAATCTTTTTAGAACGAGTAAAACTACTAAATTGCCCAAATGCAGGCTCGGCGCCGTAGGATCAAATCCAACGTACAAGACAATAGGTTTACTAAGTACCTGTTCCAACTCTTTTCGATCGGTTGATTGGGCAATTAAACCTCGCCACTCGAGATCTTCAAGTAACTTTTTTCCCATTAGGAAATCATGCCTGACAACTGCTTACGTTGGTTGGATATTTGACTTTCGATCTTGGAAATTTGCTTATCTAACTCAAATACCGCAGTTTTAACTGAATCAATTGCGGTCCCTAAAGATGAATTCCTGCTTTTTACCGCCGATTCCACATTGAGCTCATTACGAATCTCACCAGTAAGGGACGGATGTATTTGCGTGAGTTGTGAATCGGTTAATTGATGAAGTTCGATTCCGTTTTTTTCACATAGCCTCACACAGGCACCGGCTGCTTCATGTGCCTCTGAGAATGGAACCTGTTTCTTTGCCAGATAATCAGCTATCTCAGTAGCTAATGAAAATCCCTCTGATGCTTTAGCTGAGATACTTTTCGAATTAAACTTGGCACTTTCAATCATTCCAGTAAGAGCTGGTAGCAGCAATAAAATTTGATCAATCGAGTCAAAAACAGGTTCTTTATCTTCCTGCAAATCTCGGTTATAACCAAAGGGTAATCCTTTCAGCACTACCAAAAGCGAAGTTAAGTTTCCGATAAATCTGCCAGCTTTTCCCCTGGCTAGCTCTGCGATATCAGCATTCTTTTTTTGAGGCATAATTGACGAGCCAGTGGTATAGGCATCTGAAAGCTCGACCCAATTAAATTCTGAAGAGCTCCATAAGACAAACTCCTCTCCAATCCTGGATAAGTGAACACCAAGAATTGCTATGCAAGAAAGTGCCTCGGCTGCGAAATCACGATCACTTACAGCATCTATGCTGTTCTCCATCACCCCCGAAAACCCTAATTCCGTTGCAATTAATTGCGGATTGGGTATCAGTGGCGAACCAGCCAATGCCCCTGATCCATACGCAGATTTAGAATTTCTTTTCAGCCAATCAAAGATTCGATCAATATCCCTTAGTAGAGCATGAGAATGCTTGCTCAACTCATGGGCAAATGAGATTGGTTGAGCATGCTGGGTGTGCGTGAAGCCTGGAGCGATCAACTCAAAATACTTTTTAGATTGGGTATTAATTGCTTTGATCAACTCTACTAGCTGAGTTGAGATCTCAAGCAGATGATCGATTAGGTAAAGCTTAAAATCAGTAACTACTAGATCGTTCCTGGATCTGCCTGCTCTAATTGCACCACCCAATTTTCCACACTTTTCAATTAAGCCGCGTTCAATTGCAGAATGGACATCCTCATCCTCTTTTAAAAAAGTGAACTTGCCTGAGCCAATCTCTTGACCCAATTCAATTAGGGCTCTTCTTAAATTAATTCCATCTTCCTTGGCGATAATTGATTGCTGAACAAGATTTGCCAAATGAAGTAGATTAACCTCAATCTCATAAGGGGCAAGTCGCCAATCAAATACAACACTTCTAGATAAGGCGGCTAATGCCTCTGAAGATGAACCCTCAAACCTTCCACCCCAAAGTTTCATTTACTCTCCCCGATCAATTTTCTAATCTCCCTTGCTAGTGCTGCGCCACCTGAAGAGCTTTTAGAGATTACTAATACTGTGTCATCGCCTGCGATTGTTCCTATTGCTGATTGTAACTTGCCAGCCTTACTTGCCCGGTCGAAACTGCCGGCCAAAAATGCTGCTGCTCCCGGTGGGGTTTTAACAACCGCAAGATTGCCACTGAAGTCAATCGAAGCGACCAAATCACTTAAATCTTTGCTGCGATTATTCTCTGCGGCTGATACAAATTGATATCTAAAAATACCTGAATTATCCTTACCGCGAACGGCTCCCAATTCCTCTAAATCTCTGCTAGCCGTTGCTTGAGTAACTGCAAATCCATGTCTACCCAATTGCTTAACTAGATCACTTTGAGAGTGAATCAGCCCATCGTCAACCAATTTAATAACCATTGATCTTCTTGCAGTTGCAGAATTCATATTTAGTTTTGCCTTCATGCCACTACCATTGTTCCGCCTTGATTATCTAAGGCATCTAGCACCGCATCAAGTTTGGTTCCATTAGTTATTCGCACTGAGATCGCTCCTGATTCAATTGCATTAATTGCAGCTTTGACCTTTGGAATCATGCCGTCTGTGAATGTATTCTCAATTGCCCTTAATTCCCCTATGGATATCTCTCCAATTATTGAAG
>CAYFKM010000110.1:0-2329 GCA_964344025.1 uncultured Candidatus Nanopelagicus sp.
TTTAAAGTTGCCTTTATTGAAAATGATTTCTTCCTTACTCCGCGAGCGCTATTTACTACCTGGGCTGATAATCAAAAGAGTTTTTTGATGGAGAGCTTCTACCGCTCTCAGCGCAATCGATTAGGGGTTTTAGTAGAGGGCGGTAAACCTGTTGGTGGTAAGTGGAACTTTGATAAGGAGAATCGATTACCCCCGCCTAAAAATTATAAGTACCCACCATATTTAAAGCACAAGGTTGATGAGATAGATCAGCAGGTTGCATCTGAGCTAGGTATTAAGCCATGCGATACCTGGGGCACAAGTAGAAAAGCTGCTAAAGCGCAGTTAAAAAACTTTATTGATAATCATTTTGCCAACTTTGGTCCATATGAGGATGCTATGACTAATGAGAATTGGGCACTTCACCACTCATTACTTAGTCCATATCTAAATAATGGTTTGCTTCATCCAGGTGAGGTATTAACTGCTGCCCTTGGTGCCTATAAAAAAGGCGTGGTGGATATTGCATCAGCTGAAGGCTTTATCCGCCAGATCATTGGCTGGCGAGAGTATGTAAATGGTATGTACTGGTATTTAGGGCCAGATTACAAAGAAAATAATCACCTAGCAGCTAATCGTAAATTACTACCATTATTTTCTGATTCAAATAAAACTAAAATGAAATGTGTAAAAACTACAGTAAGTGATATCAAAGAGCGGGCTTGGGTCCACCATATCCCCCGACTTATGATCTTAAGTAATTTAGCGTTAATTACCGGCACCAATCCACAACAGTTTTTAGATTGGATGCGCAGTGAGTTTATTGATGCCTCTGATTGGGTAATGGTGCCAAATGTAATTGGTATGGGAGTACATGCTGATAATGGGATCATGATGAGTAAGCCATATGCAGCAGGGGGTGCTTATATTTCCCGGATGAGTACCTACTGCAAGGGGTGTGAGTATGATCCAAAACTTAGAGTGGGCGATACCGCCTGCCCATTTACTACTTTGTATTGGGATTTTCTAGATCGGCATAAGGATCAGTTTGTGAAGAATCACCGAATGAGTCAACAGATAAATGGAATTAAACGGTTAACAGATTTACCCCAATTAAAGCAGCGGGCGGTTGAGGTTTTATCAGGATTAGATAAAGGGTTAATCTAGTTGGATATGAAAACTGCATTTCAAAGCTTTTCAGCGATAGCAGGTGTGGTATTAGTTTTTATATATGCAATTGGCGCTGGCCTTTGGACCAATACTGGTGATAATTGGTATCGATCATTAAATGCACCCTCTTGGCAGCCCCCAGATTTTGTCTTTGGATTAATCTGGCCATATAACTTTGTAGTTCTTGGTTTTGCAGCAGTTACCGTTGCAAATCGTTTAAGCATTACTTCAGTTATTACATACCTATCATTTTTTGCCATCTCAGTAATCTGTGCACTTACCTGGGCGTATCAATTTTATCGTCCACACAATTTAGCTGCCGCCTCAATAGCGCTTTCACTAACTGCGCTATTTACCTTACCGATGATGTATTTTATCTTTAAAGCATCTACTGGTGTTTTTATTGCTACCTTGCCATATCAAATCTGGGTAATACTTGCTTCCTTCTTAAGTGCAAATTACGCAAAACTTAATTAATTATCTAAGTAATGTTTTTGCCATAAATTTCACAAGCTTGTTAGATCTATTTCTTGCTACCCAGTAATAAGCTTTATTTCCCAAATTACCTGAGAATTTAAGTAGGGTAGATAAAACCTTATTTTTTCGCAATCTTAAAAGTAAAACTACCGCTGCTGCTGCCTGAAATCTTCTACCACCATAAATTACTTGAACCGATTTTTCACACTCAGGCAGAGTTAACTCATACCTACTTAGTTGACACTCTTGATAGGCAATAGCGGTAATAGATAATTTTTTGCCAACCCAATTAACTGCATTTTTACACAACTGACATAAGCCATCATAAATTACGACAACCTCAGACATTTAATTGATCGCTTAATTATTAGCTAGATTTTTTAGTAATTTAAATTACTCAGCAAAATCGCCGCCACGGCCGGTGGTTTTATTTTTAGGTGGCTTTGGCTTTTCGTACTTGTACAAAAACACCCCTAGTAAAATTACTAGAGGTGCTAATGTAAGAAGAAACTCCTTCATAGGTTAATTACATACCCAAAATAGCAAGGTATGCAACTACAAATACCACAATGTCTAGCACCACTATCAAAGCAGCTGTTGCAGAAACAAAGGAGCGAGAGTTAGCAATCTTGGTTGCAAGCGCACTCTTTTTGGCTACCTTAGCCAAATCATCACATACCGCCTCACCCTCACGGATTGCAGC
>CAYFKM010000111.1:0-2329 GCA_964344025.1 uncultured Candidatus Nanopelagicus sp.
GATATAACTACCCAAAAACCTTATCGCCGAAATGTAAATACGGTTTTCCAAAATTACGCACTTTTCCCACACCTTACAATCTTTGAAAATATTGCATTTGGCTTACGCCGCAGGGGATTAAAGGATGTCAAAGCCGATGTTGATAATGCGCTAAACCTAGTTGAGCTCTCACATTTGGCAGATCGCAAACCAAATCAATTATCTGGTGGCCAACAACAACGTATTGCAGTTGCTAGAGCGATAGTTAATCGACCTGAGGTTTTACTCTTAGATGAACCATTAGGTGCATTGGATCTAAAGCTTCGTCGACAGATGCAGATTGAGTTAAAACGGATTCAAACAGAGGTTGGAATTACCTTTATTCATGTTACCCATGATCAAGAAGAGGCGATGACCATGGCTGACACCATTGCGGTAATGAATAATGGAAAGATAGAACAAATGGGTAGTGCGACAGATTTATATGAATCTCCAAAGACTGCATTTGTTGCTAACTTCTTAGGTCAATGCAATTTGATTAAAGGAAAAATTAACTCAAAATCAGGGGATAAAGCAGTGGTAACAGCAAAGGGTCTAACCTTTGAAGTTCCCTTATCTCGGGTTGCAACCACCAATGATTCAGTATTTATTGGGGTTCGACCTGAAAAACTTCGGTTGGATGACTCTGGAGTGAACTCCATTAAAAATTGTGTGGTTACAGATCGATCCTTTGTAGGAACTTCAACTCAATACATTGTTAGAGCACCTTGGGATCTTGAATTAGTAGTTTTTGAGCAAAATGATGAAGGTTTACATGATCTTCGAGTTGGCGACACCGTCTCACTTGAGTGGGATGTTGAACATACCTTTGCGCTAGATGGTGCCCAAGATATCAATGCTGGTGCTGATCTTGAGGATGATGAGTAAGTAATGGCATTTTTGCATGCTGTTTCAACTAATAACTCACAGGTAAAAAATGCGTTAAAGAAAAAATCTTTAACTCCATATTTACTTTTAGCACCTGGTTTAATTTGGTTGGTTACTTTTTTTATTATTCCAATTTTGTCCCTTGCCAGCACCTCCACCATGGTCAGACCAGAGGGTGCGCAGGTTGGCGTTTATGTTCAAGAGCTTAGATTTGCAAATTATGTCGATGCATTTTTAGTAAACAAAGAGCAGTACTTTAGATCATTTATATATGCAGCTATGGCCACTATCTTGGCTCTTGCCATTGCTTATCCACTTGCATATGCAATTGCATTCAAGTCAGGCAAGTATCGAAATATTTTATTGGTAATGGTAATTGCACCTTTTTTTACCTCATTTTTATTGCGAACAATTGCTTGGACTCAAATTTTGGCAGATTCAGGCCCAGTGGTTACTGCCGCGAAAGTTTTGCCCTTTGTTGATGACTTATTTCGAATAAATAACACCTCCACAGCGGTGGTAATTGGATTGGCATATAACTTTTTACCATTTATGACGCTTCCGCTATATGCAAGCTTGGAGCGCATAGATCCTAGAACTTTAGAGGCGGCAGGAGATCTTTATGCAAATGGCTTAACAACATTTAGAAAGGTGACCTTGCCACTTTCTATGCCAGGTGTGGTTGCGGGAACTTTATTGACTTTTATTCCAGCAGCTGGTGATTATGTAAATGCTGCAATACTGGGAAATCCAAGTACCAAGATGATAGGAAATGTAATCGAATCGCGCTTCTTTGCCGTTGTTGATTATCCAACCGCAGCCGCGCTTTCTTTTACCTTGATGGCCACAATTTTGATTTTAGTAACTTTATATATTCGCAAATCTGGAACGGATGAATTGGTATGACAGTCGCCTCTGCACCTATGCCAACATTTAGCCATCGGGCAGCCAGATGGTTTTCGAGAAACTTAATCCGAATTTATGCTGGCGTTGCATTTATATACCTATTTATTCCAGTTGCATACACATTTGCATTTTCCTTTAATGATGCTGGAAAAAGTAATTTAGTCTGGCAGGGCTTTACTTTAAACAATTGGAAAAATCCATGTGGTGCGCCACAGGTTTGTGAATCAGTTGCTAACTCACTTAAAGTTGGAGTTATTTCAACAGTTTTGGCGACAATTTTAGGAACGATGATTGCATTCTCACTTGGTCGATATAAGTTCAAGGGGCGCAAATCCACTAACCTGCTGATTTTCTTGCCAATGGCAACACCAGAGGTCGTACTAGGTGCCTCACTACTAGCCATGTTTTTAAATTTACGAATCAACCCTGGATTTTGGACAGTGGTTATTGCTCATGTGATGTTTTGTATTTCCTTTGTGGTGGTAACAGTAAAGGCTCGAATCGCTTCATTAGATCC
>CAYFKM010000112.1:0-2291 GCA_964344025.1 uncultured Candidatus Nanopelagicus sp.
GCCGCTCATCATTGGTAAAGGGTGTGGCTAGAAAAGTATCAACTAATTTCAAACAAAATGCTTCTTCATGCATCCGCCCACCAATTGAGATCACATTGGCATTGTTGTGTTGTCGGGCTAATTCAGCGGTTTGAATCGACCAAACTAGTGCTGCCCTAACTCCTTTTACCTTATTAGCTGCTATTTGTTCACCATTACCAGAGCCGCCTAAAACTATTCCAAATGAGTTTGGATCCTTTGCTACCGCTTGAGCAGTTGGAATACAAAAAACTGGGTAATCATCTTGGGAGTCATACTCAACTGGACCATGATCAGTAACATCATGACCTTGTTGTTGAAGGTGATTAATTATCTTGGCTTTAAACTCTAAACCGGCATGATCACTTCCGATATGAATCTTCACACCAGTAGTTTGGCATAAAACAAAACTGCCCGGCTATTTTTATCTAGCCGGGCAAGTTGTGTCTAGGAGGAGAGTAAATAATTAAGTATTAAGGCTGGAACTACGCTGCCTTAAATGAGGTTGCTGATGCTTTGTTTGGTTTTGCACCTTTACTATGGCCATAACCTTTTTTACCAAAATCCTTAACATCATTAACCATTCTGTTTACACGTTCTGTGGTTTTACCCTTTAGTGAGGTTGCTTGGGTTTGAGAAATCTTGCCAGCTGAAAGCGCGGCATCAATTTGCTTATTTAGCTCAGCTATTAAAGCAGTAATTAATGCATCCTTCTTATCACCAGCAATCGTTGCTAATGATTCTCCAGCCTTTAGCTTAGTTTTTAGAGTATCTAATGAAATACCCAAGGTTGAGGTAATAATCGAATCAAGTTTTGCTCGATTTTCCTTCATGGCACCCTTTGCTAACTCTCCTGCATCTTTAGCAGCTTTAACAATGGCATCTGCTTGAGATTGTGTAATAGTTCCATTGCTTACTAATCCAGATAAAATTGATGAGATCTTATCCTCACCCCGTCGATCATCTGCTGATGCAATGGTGGTGGCAGATACAGTTAAGCTAACTGCTACGGCAACAACTGTTGCAATTACCTTCTTTTTCATTGATCCTCATTTTCTTCAAGTATTAATTTTTAACTTGATTAGCTAATTCAACTACCAATGGCTGTGGTAATGCCCCCAGCAACCTGAATGATTGCTTAGAGATTTTTAATAATGAGGTGGCACTGTATCAGTCCTTGAGTGCTACCACTCAAAGTGGGATAAGTATGGGTTGGCTCAGTAAGGGTAAGTGATACCCCTCTTTTCACTAATTGTGAAGTATTTAAAAATTTTTTATTACGCAACGTCACAAGGGCTTTGCTTTTTACCCCATTTAAATGGGAGAGAGAGTCAGAAAAATGAATAAAAGTTTCTTCTCCAAATTAATCCTTATTTCAATCCTTTCAATTCATTTTAATCAATCACCAGCAGTAGCAGCGGGTAGAGCCTCAGATACCTTAAATACGATTTTAAACGGAGCTGGAGTTCCCTCTGCAACAGTGGGTATTAATGGTGATTTTTATATTGATACTAAGAATATGAATTTTTACGGTCCTAAGAAAAATAATCGTTGGCCAATTCCATCATCACTTCGCGGTCCGGCAGGGCCAATTGGACCAGCTGGCGTTGATGGAAAAAATGGCGCACCAGGATCTACAAGTGATGGCAAAGTTGGCGCAACCGGTCCTGCTGGACCATCTGGTCCTACAGGCCCTGCCGGTATAAAAGGTGAAACTGGTGCAACCGGACCTGCTGGTCCTAAAGGAGATACCGGAGCAACTGGCGCGACGGGAGCAACTGGCGCGACGGGAGCAACTGGTGCGACGGGAGCTAGTGGAAGTAGTGGATCGTCAGCAATTTATGTTGGCAATATTGGTTTTACCAATTTAATTAATGGCGTACCAGGATCTTCAACAGTTTCTTCTGGTTTTGGGAACTTTTCTGCAACAAAGTCATATTTAGTAGATGTGCTTATTTATACAACTAACCTGTCATCGCCACCTTTTTCATTGAAGGTAAATTTCACATCTAGTACTGGAGCTGCGACTATTACAACGAAATACCTTATATCTGATGGAAGTAGCTATCGTTCATCTTCGTCAATATATGAATATGCAATATTTGCGAAGCTTATTGTTAATGGAAGTGCTGAAACTACCAACTTTAATCTAATCGCAACTGTGCAGTGTGGGGAATCTACTGGTACAAATTCAACAAAATTGACAGTAAATGGCGATTACGTTGCACAAGAGATCGGTACGATCAATTAAAAATGGAGCGGGTGACCGGGAT
>CAYFKM010000113.1:0-2237 GCA_964344025.1 uncultured Candidatus Nanopelagicus sp.
TCAATGAAAAGTATGTTTTCGGTGTTGCAACGGCCAAGAATCATATTTTGATAGCGCCCTTTGATGCGGACACAATTGATGCTCTGCGCCCAAAATTGAAGGATTATAAAGTTAATAAGAAAACTATTGAAGTTCCATCAGATTGGAAAGTAGATGAGAAATTACTTTTAGCAATAGTTAAAAAAAGTATTGAGAACGTGAAGTGATTTAGTGTCTCAACATGCTCAACTTCAACAAAAAACGCTAAAAACTCTAACGATTGCACAAATTGGAGCTGGTGTCGGTACCGCTGGAACAGTTGCTGCTGGATCTTTGTTGGTTGCATCGATAACAGGATCTGAAGAATTAGCAGGGTTAGCACAAACTTTTTCAGTTCTTGGAGCCGCCGCGTTAGCTCTTCCGCTGGCTAGATTGACTCTGCGTGGCGGAAGGCGATTAGCCCTCTCATTTGGGTATGCCGCTGGAGTTGTTGGTTCATTTTTTGCAATCTTTGGCGGTATCAATTTAAATATTTATTTAATGCTTGCTGGATCTTTTTTAGTTGGCTCTGCCAGTGCATCGGCATTTCAAGCCAGATTCGCAGCTATTGATTTAGTTGAAGAGGCGCATAGAGCAAAACAATTGTCATATGTAGTCTGGGGATCAACAGTTGGTGCTGTTACTGGGCCAAATCTCATGGCACCAGCGGGGGATTTGGCAGAGCACTTTGGGTTACCTAGATTAACTGGGCCTTACATGATTTCGGCCACGACTTTAACATTCGCATCGCTATTGATCTTCTTCTTTTTAAAGCCAGATCCCTATTTAACTGCAATTGGCGAAGGAAAAAGTTATGAAGCTGGCAAGAAACATATAAAAGAGGCACTTTTAGACATTTGGCATAAACCAGTTGCTTTATTTGCAATTCTGGCAATTGCCGTTGGGCATTTAGTGATGGTTTCAGTAATGGTAATGACTCCAGTACATATGGCCCATGTTGATGTTTCACTGAAAATTATCGGTCTAGTCATAAGTGTTCATGTCATAGGGATGTATGCATTCTCACCTGTTGTCGGTGGAATAAGTGATCGCATCGGAAAAATTAAAACCATTCAGGTTGGTTTATTGGTTTTACTTGCTGCAAGTTTGGTGGCAGGTACGGCCGCAGCCGATGATGTTCCGAGACTTGGTATTGGATTATTTTTGCTTGGACTTGGTTGGTCATTTACTTTGATTGCAGGTTCTGCACTTTTAAGTTCTTCTGTTGAATCATCATTGAAAACTTCATCACAAGGAGCAAGTGATTTGGTTATGAACTTAGCTGGCGCTGGGGGTGGTGCGGTTGCAGGTGTGATTATTAGTGCTTTAACTTATGGTTGGCTTTGCGCCTTCGCGATAGTGCCGGTGCTTGGTTTAGCAATCTGGTCAGTTTCTTTCAGATCGCTCAAAACCCCATAAATCGATATCATCTAAATTAATAACATCCATATTATTAACTGCCAAGATATCTGCAATTTGGGCACGATGTTCAGTAGCGTGATGAACAAACTGGGCTATAACCGAAGTACTTAAATAAGAAACTGTTTCTCCATATCTTATGAAAGTAAGCATCTCTTCTGGTAAATCCAACATCTTTTGAATTTTTTCATCATTTTGTTTGGCTAAGTTTGCTAAATCTTTCATTCCTTCAGAAGTGTAAGGGAACTCAATTTCATTTGGCGCAGACCGTTTTTCTAATCTAGAGATTAATCGACCTTGTGCAATCACGATGTGATTAGCAATTTTGCCTACGGTCCAATCTGGATTCCAAGCTGAAAAGGAGAGCGCAGCTTCGGGAAGCGTAGAGAGTTGTGTGAAAAGTTGGTAATTGGCCCAAGCCATGTGGCGAAAGAGCCTTGTTAGCGTTACATCACTCATTGTTTAAGTGTATTAGTTAGGTCAAGTGTAGATATCATTGGCAAAGCAAAATTCCATAACTGAAAGCAGGCGCCAATTGCAAGCAAAAATTGAGGATCAACTCAAAGTATTGCGCCTTGCTGAATTAGATTTACATAAAAGCTCATTAGACCTCAAAGCTAAAACACTTCCAGAATCGGTGACGCATAAAGAATTGACCATTGAATTTGAAACAATCCGAGATTTACGAATTGCTGCTGAAACGGAATTGAGTGATTTAAGCGGTGAAATAAAAAGATCAGAAAGTGATGTTGAACAGGTAGTAAAGCGCATCGAAAAAGATGAATCTAGATTAAATGCCG
>CAYFKM010000114.1:0-2177 GCA_964344025.1 uncultured Candidatus Nanopelagicus sp.
CCGCCACCGCCTTACCAATTCCACCAGCACCAGCAATTCCATGAGCACAAAAACCAGCTGCCACATAAAAACCACCAACAGCTGTCTCACCTAAACAAAACTCATTATCTGGGGTGAAGCCCTCTGGGCCATTTATAAAGTTCTTTATCCCAACCTCACTCATCTTTGGCACCCGTATAGCTGCATTGGTGGCAATCTCCTCAAATCGATCCCACTCCTGCGGCAATAACTTAGAGTTAAAATCCTTAGGTATTTGATCAAAACTTTCACTACTGGCAGTAAAGGGTTTGGAGTTACGTTCATACCCGCCCATTACCAATCCTTTTACCTCCTGCCGGAAGTAAATTAAATTATCTGGGTCTCTAAGAGATGGTAAAAACTTGGCATCCTCTGGTAAAAAGTTTTCTGTAATTAAATATTGATGGCTCATTGGGATAATTGGAATTCTCACATCAAGTAATCGGCCAATCTCAGCGGCGTAGATACCACCACAATTAATAACAATTTCACACTCAATCTCACCCTTATCAGTACTTACTGCGCGAATCTGATCCCTCTCTTTTTTTATTGATAAGACTCTGGTGTTGGTATAAATCCTCACCCCCCCTCTTCTTGCCCCAGCTGCCATCGCCTGGGTTAATTGGGATGGATCAACCTGACCATCAGATGCCATATAACAACCACCAACTACACCTGTTGGATCAATTAATGGAAATAACTCCTGCACCTGTTTAGTTGAGATCTCCTGTAAATCTAAGCCAAAGGTTTTTGCCCAACCAATCTGTCGACGAATCTCAGCCATTCGCTCATTACTTGATGCGATTTTGATTGAACCACACTCCCGCCAGGCGGGTGGTGTCTCACTTTTTTCTAACTCTCGGTATAACTCAACTGAGTACATATTCATCTTAGTTAATGTTGGATCTGCTCTAAGTTGACCAACCAATCCCGCTGAGTGAAAGGTTGAGCCACTAGTTAAATCTGCTCGCTCCAGTAAGACCACATCTTTTTCACCAAGCTTTGCTAGGTGGTATGCCACCGAAGTACCACCAACTCCACCACCAATAATTACAATCTTGGCTCGGCTAACCAACTCTGGTGCCTGCATATTCCAACTGTATCCTTTATCTATGATCGGCTCCAGTAATGGATTTGAAAGTATTTTTGACCTGGTTCCTAGATTAAAGCAACGTAATTTAGTCACAGAGTTATCTGGTGGTTTAACAAATCGTAATTTAAAGATCTCAACACCCACCGGTGATTATGTGGCGAGAATTTCCAGTAATAAATCCGCTCTGCTTTCAATTGATCGCAGAAGCGAGTATGAAAACTCTAAGATCGCAGCCCAAGTTGGGGTGGGTGCTCCGGTTTATGATTACCTGCCACAGGCAGCACTTTTAGTAATTGGATTTCTGCCTGGAAAGACCTACACAAACCAAGATGTTGCAGATAATCTAACTCGAGTAGCTGCCAGTGTTAAGCAATTACATAATGGGCCAAAATTTGTCAGCCAATTTGATATGTTTGTAATTCAACAAAATTATCTAAAGATTGTGAAGGAGCAAGGTTTTAGGTTGCCAGATAATTACCTTGAGTATCTAGAGCAGATGGAGTTGATGAAAAAAGCACTTGCGGTAATCAATACCCCAAAGGTTGCCTGTAATAATGATCTACTAGCGGCAAACTTTATTGATGATGGCAAAAAGATCTGGATAATTGATTATGAGTACTCAGGCAATAATGATCCCTGCTTTGAGTTAGGAAATATCTATAGTGAATCTAATCTAAGTGATCAACAATTAACTGAGTTAGTAGATGCCTATTACGGCAGCCATCGACCTGAGATGATTGCCAGAGCCTGGTTATTTGCCCTTCTGGCCAGATATGGCTGGACATTGTGGGCTGCGATCCAAGATGGAATCTCCGATATTGATTTTGATTTCTGGGAGTGGGGAATGCAAAAGTATGATCGAGCTAGATCAGATTTTTCCAGTGATAAATTTAAATCTGCACTTAAGCAGGTGACTATTGAAAGTAAGAGGCGATATTGGACATCTGGAAAGTTACTGCGGGACACACGGTAATTTTCAACACTCCTAAGCGGGAGGAAAATCTGTGACAAATCTGTCACATAATCACCCTAAAAAAACCGAAAATTGTCTTAAACACTCAAAATA
>CAYFKM010000115.1:0-2174 GCA_964344025.1 uncultured Candidatus Nanopelagicus sp.
AATGATTTTAAGGAATTAGCTAAAACTCTTCGCGGCTAATTTAGTTATTTTGCGGAAATCCTAGATTTATTCCACCGTGGCTTGGATCTAACCACCTGGATGTAACAACTTTTCCTCTAGTGAAAAAGTGAACTCCATCCGTTCCATGAGCATGAGAATCGCCAAATAATGAGTTTTTCCAACCACCAAATGAAAAGTAAGCCATGGGCACTGGGATCGGCACATTTATGCCAACCATTCCAACCTCTACCTCATTTTGGAATCTTCGCGCAGCCCCACCATCATTGGTAAATATCGCCGTACCATTTCCATATTGGTGGTCATTAACTAGTTTCAAAGCCTCATCATAACTTTTTACTCTTATAACACTCAAAACTGGTCCGAAAATCTCCTCTAGGTAAATGCTCATATTTGGTTTAACTTGGTCAAATAATGTTGGCCCAAGCCAAAATCCATTACCGTCAACTTTTACTTGCCTTCCATCTACGACAACCTTTGCGCCCTCTTTTTCACCGGCTTCAATATATGAAGCAACTTTATCTCGGTGAACTTTTGTAACTAAGGGTCCCATATCTGCGCCTTTAGTACCATCACCAGTTTTAATTTTTAAGGCTCGTTCTTTGATTTTTTCAATTAATTTATCTGCAATTGGTTCTACCGCAACTATTGCTGAGATTGCCATGCATCTCTCACCAGCAGAACCAAAGCCAGCATTTATTGCAGCGTCAGCAGCAAGATCTAGATCTGCATCTGGTAGAACGATCATATGATTTTTAGCACCGCCCAAAGCCTGGACACGTTTTCCAGATTTAGTGCCATTTTCATAAACATATTTTGCAATCGGAGTAGATCCGACAAATGAGATTGATTTAATTTTAGGATGATTTAGAAGTGCATCTACGGCAACTTTATCGCCATGTACTACATTAAATACTCCGTCTGGTAATCCTGCTTCTTTAAGTAGCTCAGCGATTAGCATTATTGCACTAGGATCTTTTTCAGAGGGCTTGACTATTACTGTGTTACCGCAAGCAAGTGCGATTGGGAAAAACCACATGGGTACCATTGCTGGAAAATTAAAAGGTGAAATAATTGCAACTGGTCCTAAAGGCTGGCGAATTGAATACACATCAACTCCAGTTGAAACCTCTTCAGAGAATCCACCTTTAAGTAGGTGAGGGATACCACAAGCGAATTCAACAACTTCCAACCCTCGAGTGACTTCACCTAGAGCATCACTGAGTACTTTTCCATGCTCTGCTGTTATCAATTCAGCAATTTTCTCTTTATTTTTATTTACTAATTCTCTAAATGCAAACAAAATTTGAGTTCTTTTTGTTAGTGAAGCATGTCGCCATTGCTCAAATGCCCTCTGAGAAATATCTACTACCTTGTTAACAGTTTCGAGGTCGGCAAATGCAACATTTCCTGAAACTTCACCTGTTGCTGGATTATAAATTTCACCGGTCCTAGCAGATTTATCTAGTGTTACAGATCCGTTGAGCCAGTGGGAAATCGATTTCATAAGTAAACAATACTTCAGGATGTATCTGACTTCTACCTGCTACCAAAAAATGCACATAAGTGATTAGATTGGCCTATATTCATATCAGCATAGGAGCGGCGTGAGCACCCAAGAGAATAATCCAGAAAAAGCTGCCAAAGTATTTGCTGAGGATCGAGCAAATGTTTTTCACTCTTGGTCGGCCCAAGCTCAGATCACACCAATGGCTATTGCAGGTGGCAGTGGCTCATATTTTTGGGATTTTACTGGAAAGAAGTATTTGGATTTTTCCTGCCAATTAGTTTTTACAAATATCGGTCATCAACATCCGAAAGTTATTTCAGCAATTAAACATCAGGCAGATATTCTGACAACCATTGCTCCGCAACATGCAAATGAAGCAAGAAATGAGGCTGCTAAAAGTATATTAGGTGTAGTTGAAGAAAAGTTTAAAAAGATTTTTTTCACTAACGCTGGTGCCGATGGTGTTGAAAATGCAATTAGAATGGCCCGGCTTCATACAAATAAGCACAAAGTTTTATCTACCTACCGCTCCTATCATGGCAATACTGGAGCTGCGATAAATGCAACTGGGGATCCAAGAAGATTTCCAAATGAATTTGGCTACGGCCATGTTCATTTTTGGGGACCATACTTATATCGCTCAGCA
>CAYFKM010000116.1:0-2120 GCA_964344025.1 uncultured Candidatus Nanopelagicus sp.
AATTAACTCCTCTTTCTTAACCAGCAAAGGCAATCCTGCAGATAGGCCAGCTAAAATTAATCTATTAACTCCAAATGCTAATAAAACAAAAAATGTAAGAATAATTCCAGTTCTTCCACTATTAACTAGATAAGCAACTATTAATAGATTTGCCGCTCTTAGGTAATTACAATTTCTGATGATTCTCTGGCGGGAAAAACGGTCTAAAAAAGTTCCAATATAAGGACCGATTAACGAGTAAGGCAATAACACAACTGAAAATGCCAAGGCAGCACTGATTGCATTAGGTGCACGTTCTGGTGAGAATAAAACAAAGCTAGCTAAGGCAGATTGAAATAGGCCATCGGTTATTTGCCCACTCCAGCGAATAGTCAGAATTCGGTTTAATCTCGAGCCTTTACTAACCGGCCAAATTCCCATAAGGCAAGCGTAGTAATTAATTTAGGATTAACCTTGGATCTTATGTTAGCCACGATGCGTTCTACTATCGATTACTCATTGAGTAAGCGCCGTACCTTAATTGCGCTATTTCAAGGTGCAGCAAGTGCAATGGATGCATGTGATGCCGATCCATATCTAAGGCGGGCAGCTAAATATCATGGTGAAGTAACTAATCGCTCATGCCCAGTTTGTAAGAAGTTAAAGATTGTTGAGCTTAAGTACGCCTTTGGGGATCAACTCGGTCAATACTCAGGGCGAATTAAGAATCAAGATGAGTTGATTGAAATGCAAAATGAGTATGGGGAGTTTCGGGTGTATGTAGTAGAAATTTGTACTGATTGCCACTGGAATCATCTAATTGAATCCTTTTTGCTTGGTGATGGAAAATATAGAAAGCCACCACGAAAGGTTCGCACATTAGCTGATGAGGATTAGCGGTAATCTTGGCAGGTGAGCAACCTGATTGAAAAACTTCCTAGATTTTTAGTATTGGCAGCCGGCTTTACTTTTGTTGGCGGAGTTTTTTTATTTGGCTTTGCATATTTTACAGTTTCAATTCCTGATCCAAACGCATATGTAAATAGTCAAACCACCATCATTCAATATGCAGATGGTAGTGAGATTGGAAGAATTGGTTCAGAAAATAGAACCGTTGTTAGCTTGGCGCAAATTCCAATGGATGTTAGAAATGCGGTAATGGCAGCAGAGGATCGAAATTTCTATAGCAACCGCGCTATTAATCCACTAGCTATCGCTGCAGCCATTTGGGATAACGTAGTAAATCTAGGTAGTGGTCGGGGTGGCTCAACTATCACGCAACAATATGCCAAGACCGCTTTTTTAACTCCAGAGCGATCGATTCAACGCAAGGTAAAAGAATTAGTAATTGCGATTAAATTAGAGAATCAATTTACAAAGGATGAGATCTTAGAAAATTATCTAAATACTATTTATTTCGGTAGAGGTTCCTATGGTGTGCAAACCGCCTCACAGGTTTATTTTGGTACTACTGTCGATAAATTAACCTTGGCCCAAGCTGCAGTGCTAGCCAGCATTTTGCGTAGCCCAGGGCTTTATGATCCTGGATTTAAAAAGGAAAATTTACCAAGGCTAGAGGCTAGATTTAAATATGTAATAGATGGCATGGTGGAAAAGAATTGGCTGGATAAAAAAAGAGCAGAAAAAATTAAATTCCCACTAATTAATCCACGGGTTACATCAGGTGCACTCGCTGGGCCAAAAGGATATGTGATCTCTTGGGTTGAGCGAGAGTTAAATCAACTTGGATTTACCGATGAACAATTGATGATCGGTGGTTACATAATTAAAACTACCTTAGTTAAAGAAGCGCAAGAGGCAGCAGTCTTTGCCGTTAATAAAGAGGCGCCGACAAAGGCGCCAGAAAATCTTCATATTGGTTTAGTTGCAATTAAGCCTGGCACAGGTGAGATCCTTGCTATGTATGGTGGGCAAGATTATTTAAAGTATCAATTTAACGCTGCTACCCAAGGAATAACCTCAGGAGGTTCATCCTTTAAGGCATTTACATTAGTTGCTGCACTAGAACAAGGAATTCCTTTATCTTCTATTTGGAATGGAGATTCACCTAAAGTTTATGATGATGGAATTGGCCGGCCATATCCAGTAAATAATTATGGTAGTGAAAGTTGGGGAAATCT
>CAYFKM010000117.1:0-2110 GCA_964344025.1 uncultured Candidatus Nanopelagicus sp.
TCACCATTTAATGCACTTACTAGATCTGCAAATAGCCAAGGTCGACCTAAACATCCTCGGCCAACTACTACACCACTGCATCCAGTTTGATTCATCATATTTACGGCATCCTCCCCAGACCAGATATCGCCATTTCCTAAAACTGCAACTCCAGTTGGAGCTAGGTGCTCAACTAATTCGCTAATTTTATTCCAATCAGATCTACCTTCATATAATTGAGCTGCAGTTCTAGCATGCAGTGCTACCCATGCCACACCTAAATCTGCCGCTGACTTTGCAGACTCTAAGAATGTTTGATGATCGAAATCAATTCCAACTCGCATCTTAACTGTAATTGGAATTCCGTACTTTGCAGCACTTTTGACTGCAGATTCAACTATTGCTGAAAACAATTTACGTTTATATGGAAGTGCTGCTCCGCCACCTTTTCTAGTTACTTTAGGAACGGGGCAACCAAAATTCAAATCAATATGATCAGCTAAATTTTCATTTCCTAGTAAATCAACTGCCCTACCAAGCACATTTGGATCAACTGCATATAATTGAATAGATCTTGGAGATTCTCCGGCACCAGGTTTTATTAATCTAAAGGTTTCCTCTCGGCGTTCGATTAACGCACGAGCTGTAACCATTTCAGAAACAAAAAGACCAGCTCCTTGCTCTCGGCATAATCTTCTAAAAGCGGCATTTGTAATTCCAGCCATGGGCGCAAGAACTACTGGTGTGCTTAGAACTACCTCATTATTTTCAAAATTGCCATTAGAAATTGGCAGCCGAAGGGGTGCAACTTGAGTTAGCAATTAGCAACCTAATAATTTTTGTGCCAGCAATGCCTCAACTTGATCAATTGCAACTCTAGATTGCGCCATAGAATCTCGCTCTCTAATTGTTACTGCTTGATCATCTAAGCTTTCAAAATCAATTGTGATACAAAATGGCGTTCCAATTTCATCTTGACGACGATACCTTCTGCCAATTGCACCAGCATCATCAAAATCTACATTCCAATTTCTACGAAGAGCTGTAGCTAAATCTTTGGCCTTCGGGGATAAATCTGCATTTCTGGAAAGTGGCAAAACCGCCACTTTTATTGGGGCCAATCTAAAATCCAATTTCATTACCGCTCGTTTTTCCATCTCACCTTTTGAGTTTGGAGCCTCATCCTCGGTATATGCATCTAGCATGAAGGTAAGTGCACATCTATCAACTCCAGCGGCTGGCTCAATTACATATGGCGTCCATCTTTCATTTTTTTCCTGATCAAACCAGGTTAAATTCTCACCCGATGCTCTTGAGTGTGCCTTCAAATCAAAATCGGTGCGGTTAGCAATTCCTTCTAACTCGCCCCACTCAGTACCAGCAAACTCAAATTTGTACTCAATATCAGCTGTTCGCTTGGAGTAATGTGAAAGTTTTTCTTTTGGATGCTCGAAAATTCTTAAACGACCTGGATTTATTCCTAAATCCTGATACCAAGCAAGACGTGTATCTATCCAGTATTGATGCCACTGCTCATCAGTACCTGGGACTACAAAAAACTCCATCTCCATCTGTTCAAACTCTCTGGTCCTGAAAATAAAGTTTCCAGGGGTAATCTCATTTCTAAATGATTTTCCAATTTGACCAATCCCAAATGGTGGTTTTCTTCTTGAGGTAGAAGCCACATTATCAAAATTAATAAAAATTCCTTGCGCGGTTTCTGGCCGCAAATATGCAAGTCCAGATTCATCTTCTACTGGTCCAAGAAATGTTTTCAACAAACCTGAAAATTGTTTTGGAGCGGTAAATTTTCCTTTGGTACCACAATTTGGACAATTAATATCCGCAAGTGAAGATGGCTTATTCTTATGCTTATTTTCATACGCCTCCTCCAAATGATCAGCACGATAACGCTTATGACATGAGGTGCACTCAGTTAGAGGATCAGAGAAGGTTTCAACATGGCCAGATGCTTGCCAGACCTCTTTGGCTAAAATTACGCAGGAATCTATTCCAACTACATCTTCTCTACCCTGCACCATAGATTTCCACCATTGGCGCTTAATATTATTTTTTAACTCAACTCCAAGTGGACCGTAATCCCAGGAGGCGCGAAGTCCGCCATAAATTT
>CAYFKM010000118.1:0-2047 GCA_964344025.1 uncultured Candidatus Nanopelagicus sp.
TTCCATATCGAATGGGTGAAATAAATCGAGAAGTATTTTGCGGAGACGAGAGGATTTAAACCGAAGTCGGAAGATCCTCACGAGATTGTAAGATTCTTATAAAACTTGAGTTAAGCGCAATGAGCGAGAGACTGTCCGGTTATGCCCTCAACTCTAAATCAATATTTATCCTATTATTTCTTTAAAATTCCAGAAAGGTATACAAGAGTAGTCAACGAACTTGCGCAGCACTTAACTAAAAAGGCTAACTTCAGGAGATTTTATGAAAAGAATTAAACTTTTATCAGTTATATTAATTTGCCTTTCTATCCTCTTGACCTCTTGCTCCTCTAAACCCATGAGCATCTCGGAAATAGCTTCTAGAGAAACTGAAAATGATGCCAGTCTTTGGGATGAAGAAGATTACAAAACCATTGCTGCTAAGTCTTGCATACTTTACAAAAGTGTTTTTGACCAAGCTTTAGGAGATTTATATTTAAATTGGAGTGCACTTTCTTCAGAATATTTACGTGTGAATCTAACAGCCGGCGCACTTGATGACCACCCAAAGTGGGGGCCCATCGCAGACCTTGTTTTTAAATCTTGGCAAAATGCATTATCAAGAAGTATCGGAGGTAGTGGCGTTGAAGTGCCTTCTGATTCAAATCTTAAAACATTTGCACTTTGCGAGGAATTGGGATTAGATTTAAACGAATAGCAAACTTAATATGTTGATTACAGCCTAATTAATGTAGCTTTTGTTTCAAAGTTTATTCATAGTGCTATTAAAGACTTGCTTAGTACTAATTATATTTCGTTACCGGCCTAACTTAGCCTTCATTTTAGCCGGGTGACAATACAATTAAATCACTTTATTATGATGAAATAAGTTAAGTACATAAAAGTACCTTTGTACAAAATTAAACTACTTTTCTAAATCCTTTGTTTGGGGAGGATTACCCTTAAGCCAACCAAGAATGCCTTCCAATCCAGAAATTCGTTGATCAAATTCCGTGCCAGTAACATCAACGAGTTTTATCCCAAGAAAATGGTCAACTAAAGTCCTTCTATCTCTTCCGAGAGCTAATAGAAATCCACATTCAATTACTATGAAAAATACTAGGACTAGGAACAAGAGGCCGGTTGAAACATAATCATTCGAAGCCGCCAGTGAAAATTCCCCTTGAATGAGACTCCCGATAACAAAGGGTGCTCTGCCAAGTGTTTGTACGGCCAGTAATGTAAATAATGCAATTACAGGGAAAACAAGTCTAGGCACTAAGCCTCTCCACAATTGAGCGTCAGTCCTCTCTTCGATTTCATCACCTGCCCAGGGTGCATCTACATTCTTGTGAGAGTAGTGAACCCAGAAGAACAATTTATTTATGAAATTTGATTTAAACGTGGATTTGTCACTAGCAATTGCAATCTTCATCAGCGACATTCCCAAAGTTTGACCATTTTGGCCAACTCGTAACCAGCGGCCCCAGATAAGCACGTATAACATCGTTATAGTAATTATTACATTTAAAATTGACGTCACCCACTCACTGGGAACCCCCACAAGCACCAACACATATAGAGGTAGACAAACCACACCTACGAGCGCTGGTATGAAAAAGGTTAAAAGTAAATCAAGTAAAAATGCAATAAATCTTCTACCCACTGTGACAGTTGGGAGTAGCGTTAATTTAGAGTCTATATACATCCAAGTCTCCCGAGTTTTTCGAGTTAACGAAATAATTTATGCATTTTCTGTGCCCTAAGATTAGTCCCCGAAGTGACCACTACGCAACTACCCATTCCACTACTGATTAATTTAAATTAGAGCAAGGTCGCATCAACATTTTTTTCGTCTAACTATCCAAATCTATTTAAACAAGTCATGCATTATCGGACTTAGGTAACTCTTGCGGAGGGTAGAGAATTTCGACCTTCCATTCCCTCTTGAGAATCGTTTCAGCAGTTACTTATAGCGCGCAAGAAACCATCCAACGAATTCCATATTGATCCTGGCATGAACCCCAGAGTGCACCCCATGGCATTTCTGCAAGTGGGCCGGAATTTT
>CAYFKM010000119.1:0-2040 GCA_964344025.1 uncultured Candidatus Nanopelagicus sp.
GTCCAAATCCTGAAGGTAATGAAAAAATATTCATGTGTTTAAATGTGCGTCATCGCTACTTTAGATAACTTTTGTAGTTAAATAACAGCATGGCAATAATCTCTTCAAATTTAGAGTTAAATGGCATTAACTTTATTTCTGAGTCAGAGCGCAAAGGTAATGCTCGATCTCTATTTTGGCCCTGGGCAGCTGCAAATGTCTCATTTTTAGCACTTTCATATGGATCTTTCTTTTTAGGATTTGGCATCTCATTTTGGCAAGCAACTTTTGCCGCCATTATCGGAACTGTTGGCAGTTTTTTACTTGTAGGCATCTCCTCCCTTGCCGGCAAGAGAGCTAATGCTCCAACCATGACTCTATCTAGAGCAGCTTTTGGGGTAAAAGGAAATAAAATTCCCGGATTTCTTTCTTACCTAATTTTTGTAGGTTGGGAAACAGTTTTAGTCTCATTAGCCACCTTAGCATCTGAAACAGTATTTACTCGACTAGGAAACCTTGATCCAAATTTATCAAGAGTTTTGGGTTTTCTACTTGCCGGTGGGCTGACAATAGCTGGTGGAGTATTAGGTTTTAAAGTAATTATGAAATTACAAGTATATTTAACAATCTCAACTTTAATTTTAACTTTTGGTTATATCGCTTTAACAATAGATTCAGTTAATTGGGCAAAGGTATCTTCAATACCAAATGGCACTCTTCAAGGATTTATTGGAGCATTAATCTTTGGAGTTACTGGTATTGGTTTAGGTTGGGTTGGATGCGCTGCTGATTACTCAAGGTATCTGCCAAAAAGCACCTCAGGAAAATCTGTGGTTGGCTGGACAGTTTTTGGTGCAGCAATTGTGCCAATCACACTTGTTATTTATGGTTCACTACTAGCTGCAAGTAGTGAAGAGTTAAATGGCTTAATTGCCTCTGATCCAATCGGGGCACTTACAACTTTATTGCCAACTTGGTATTTAATTCCATTTGCGCTGGTTGCAATCTTAGGTTTAATTGGTGGTGCAATACTTGATCTATATTCATCTGGGTTAACTTTAGTTTCAATTGGTGTGCCCGTTAAACGCCATGTTGCCGCCTCAATAGATGGCATAATCATGACAATTGGAACGATCTATCTAGTCTGGTTTGCAAGTGATTTTTTCATTCCATTTCAAGGATTCTTAATCACTCTTGGTGTTCCAGTTGCGGTTTGGTCTGCAATATTTGTAGCTGATGTATTGATGCGTAAGGGGTATGCCGAAGCTGAATTATTTGATGTCAATGGTAGATATGGAGGTTGGAATTTTAAATCAATCGCACTTATGGGTTTTGGCGCCATTATTGGTTGGGGCTTTGTAACAAACTCCTCAGCTGGCTGGCTTGCTTGGCAAGGATACTTACTTGGCCCACTGGGTGGTCGTGAAGGAAGTTGGGCTTACGCTAATTTAGGAGTTTTATTTGCTTTAATAATTGGATTTGTAGGTCATATAGTTTTATCTAGGAACAAGATTAAAAAAGAGGGATTTTAGTTTTTCCAAGAGGTAAATAACGGTCTACCCTCAGCGTAACCAGCAGCAGATTGAATACCAATTACGGCTTTTTCATTAAATTCAATTAAGTTAGCCGCTCCACTATAGGTGCATGAAGATCTAAGGCCAGCAATAATTTCATCAATTAAATCCTCAACACCAGGACGAGCTGGATTTATATACATGCGGGAAGAGGAAATGCCCTCTTCAAATAAAGATTTACGGGCTCGATCAAATGCATCTTCATTTGCAGTTCTAGCTGCAACTGCTCGAGCAGATGCCATACCAAATGATTCTTTGTATAACCTGCCATCAGAATCTTTTCTTAGATCACTTGGAGACTCATATGTACCGGCAAACCATGAACCAATCATTACCTGTGATGCACCAGCTGCTAATGCAAGGGCGACATCTCGTGGATGGCGAACACCACCATCTGCCCAAATTGTTTTGCCATATTTTTTAGCTTCAGTTGCACACTCTAAGACAGCTGAAAATTGAGGTCGGCCAACACCAGTTTGCATACGAG
>CAYFKM010000120.1:0-1984 GCA_964344025.1 uncultured Candidatus Nanopelagicus sp.
GAACAACGTCCACAAGTAACACGTTCTCTTAAATCAATTGCCCAATTTAAACTTCGTGAGAATATGCCAATTGGTGCCCACGTAACACTTCGCAATGATCGTATGTGGGAGTTCACCGATCGTCTACTTTCAATTGCACTGCCACGTATTCGTGACTTTAGAGGATTATCACCGAAGCAATTTGATGGTCAAGGTAATTACACATTTGGTTTAACTGAGCAGGTGGTATTTCCTGAGATTGAGCAAGACAAAATTGATCGCACTCGCGGTATGGATATTACGTTAGTAACCACAGCCAAAACTGACGAAGAGGGAAGAGAGCTTTTGCGAGCACTTGGTTTCCCTTTCCGGGAAAATTAAGAGAGGCAGCAACTAATGGCAAAGACATCACTAAAGGTTAGAGCTAGTCGTAAACCTAAATTTAAGGTTCGCGGTTACACACGTTGCCAACGTTGTGGTCGCGTTCACTCTGTTTACCAAAAATTTGGCATTTGCCGTATTTGCTTCCGCGAGATGGCACATGCTGGAGAACTACCAGGTATCACCAAGGCTTCTTGGTAATACAAACCCAACTATCAACTACGGAGCAGGTCCGCTAATAAAAAGCGGAAACCATTTCGAGAAAGGCCAAAGGCCAAGAGAATGACAATGACAGATCCGATCGCAGACATGCTCGCTCGTTTGCGCAATGCTAATTCGGCATACCATGAGAAGGTATCAATGCCTTCATCTTCGGTAAAGGCGCGAATTGCTGAAATACTAAAACAAGAGGGATATATCTCTGGTTATCACATTGAGAGTAATCCAACTGGTTTTGGAAAGACCTTAGTTTTAGATCTTAAATTTGGTTCAAACCGTGAGCGATCAATCGCTGGGTTACGTCGAGTATCTAAACCAGGACTTCGTGTCTATGCAAAATCAACCTCACTACCCAAAGTTTTAGGTGGTCTTGGAGTGGCAATAATTTCAACATCCTCTGGATTGCTAACTGATAAGCAAGCCAATAAGCAAGGAGTAGGCGGAGAAGTTCTCGCCTACGTATGGTGATCTAATGTCACGTATTGGAAAAATGCCGATCACAATTCCATCTGGAGTTGAAATTAATGTTGCTGGGCAATCTGTTTCTGTTAAAGGTCCAAAGGGAACTTTATCCTTTGATTTAGCTGGTTCGCTAACTGCAAAGCAGGAGGGTTCAACCTTAACTATCACCCGCCCAGATGAAAGTCGTGAGTCACGCTCACTTCATGGTATGTCACGCACCATGATTTCAAATATGATCGAAGGTGTAACTAAGGGTTATAGCAAGAAGATCAATATTGTTGGTGTTGGTTACAAGGTTGCAGCTAAGGGTAAAAACTTAGAGTTTGCACTTGGTTATAGCCATCCAATTGAGTTTATTGCAGATGAGGGAATTACATTTAAGATTGATTCTCCTACTGAAATTTTAATCTCTGGAATTAATAAACAATTAGTTGGCGAGACTGCAGCTAAAATTCAAAAGTTACGGAAGTCTGATCCTTACAAAGGTAAGGGACTACATCTGGAAGGCGCTTATATTCGCCGCAAGCAAGGAAAGACAGGTAAGAAATAATGGCTATCGGACAAAAAGTCGTTAAGGGTTCATTTACTAAGGCCCGTACCCGTCGTCACTTCCGTTTGCGCAAGCGCGTATCTGGAACGCCGCAACGTCCTCGATTAGTAGTTTCTCGCTCTGCTCGTCATCTATTTGTGCAGATCGTAGATGACACAACCTCAACAACTTTGGCCTCGGCATCTACTATGGAGAAAGATTTACGTTCTTTTTCTGGTGATAAGACGGCAAAGGCTAAGCAGGTTGGTGAATTAATCGCCAAGCGTGCAAAAGAAAAGGGAGTTTCTACCGTGGTATTTGATCGTGGTGGTAATAAGTACCATGGCCGAGTTGCAGCTGTTGCAACTAGTGCTCGTGCAAATGGATTGGAGTTCTAATGGCCGGTACAAATCC
>CAYFKM010000121.1:0-1922 GCA_964344025.1 uncultured Candidatus Nanopelagicus sp.
TAACAAAGCTACTGGTGCTAACGAAGATGGCGGACGTACCGGACTTGAGCAACTGCTTGCCAAGAACAAGGCAATCAACGTTGTTTACACAATCAACGAACCAACCGCTGCTGGTGCATGTGCTGCTCTAAAGGCTGCTGGCACAAAGGCGATCGTAGTTTCAGTTGATGGTGGTCGTGCAGGTATTGAGAACGTTAAGAGCGGTTGCATTGGAGCTACTTCACAGCAGTATCCATTGTTAATGGCTGACCTTGGTGTTCAAGCTATCTACGACATCGTGAAGACAGGAAAGAAGCCAGAGGTATCTCCTGGTCTTGACTTCTTCAACACTGGAGTTACTTTGATTACCGATGACCCACAAACAGGCGTGGATTCAAAGGACACAGCTTATGGACTTGAGAAGGCTTGGGGTTAATTCCTAAAGCTTTCGGAACAAATCCGTAAGTAAAGTTAAGAAATTAGCGGGGGCGGTTGCTAAAGCGGCCGTCCTCGCTATCTTAATAAATGTAGATTTTTTAAGTAGAGTTTGACCAAGTAGGTATTAACTAGTTGATTATCTGGTGAAAGGATTTATTAATGAGCCAAGTTGCCTCGCATGATGCGGCTGCTGAATTTATGGGTCGGGCTTCAAATGCACAAAAACTTCAAGCCCTCCTTCACCGGTACCCATGGCTTAGTTCGGCTGCGGTACTTTTAATAGCTTCAATTAGTTTTAGTTTCTTCAATGAAAACTTTCTAACCCCAGGAAATTTATCCTTAATATTGCAGCAAGTAGCGATTGTTGGTGCGGTTGCTGCAGGTCAAACCTTAATTATTTTAACCGCTGGAATTGATCTTTCATGTGGTGCAATTGCAATTTTTGCCTCTATGGTAATGGCAAAGACCTTCATGGGAGATCCATATGTTGAAGGCGATGGTCTTCCAGTATTAGTAGCATTTGTTATCGGTTTATTAGTTGGAACCTTTGCTGGTTGGTTTAATGGCTACTTAGTAACAAAATTTAAATTACCACCATTCATTGTAACTTTGGGAACTTTAAATGTATTCATCGCATTAACTCTTATTTACGCATCAGGTAGAACGGTTACTACCGAAGAGATGGATCCATTTTTATTACAACTTGGACATATTATTAATTTAGGTGAGTTTAAAGTAACTCAGGGTGTAATAGTCATGCTTTTGCTTTACCTAATTTTAGCTTTTGCACTTCGTTTTACTGGTTGGGGCAGACATGTCTACGCCGTTGGTGATGATATAAATGCTGCTCGCCTTGCAGGTATTCAAGTTAATCGCGTTTTACTATCTGTTTACATGGTAGCTGGATTAGTCTTTGCTATCGCAGCTTGGATCGTAATTGGCCGAGTAACTGTTGCAAGTCCAAATACTCAACCTGATTTAAATCTTGACTCAATTACTGCGGTGGTAATTGGTGGCACCTCACTATTTGGTGGTCGAGGCACAATATTTGGCTCATTAATTGGTGCGATTATTGTAGGAGTTTTTCGTAATGGCTTAACACTTGCTGGAGTCGATCTTTACTACCAGGTTTTGGCGGTGGGTCTATTAATTATCTTTGCGGTAACAGTTGATCAATGGATTAGAAGGGCACGAGCATGAGTAAATCTGCTGTATTAAGTGCAAAAAATGTAGTTAAGACTTATGGTCGAGTTGTTGCGCTAGATGGTGCCGAATTAGAACTTTTCCAAGGAGAGGTCTTAGCAGTAATTGGGGATAATGGAGCCGGAAAATCAACCTTAATTAAATGCTTATCTGGTGCTGAAGTACCAGATGATGGCAGTATTGAATTAGATGGTGAAAAAGTTGAATTTAAAAAACCGCAAGATGGTCGAGAGGCTGGAATTGAGACTGTGTATCAAACACTTGCGGTTGCACCAGCGCTAGATATTGCTTCAAATCTTTAT
>CAYFKM010000122.1:0-1921 GCA_964344025.1 uncultured Candidatus Nanopelagicus sp.
CCGATCTTCAAGTGCAATTGCTTGTTCCAACACAGTTAGTGAGTGCTCATAAACATCTTTATGGTGATGGTGCTCATCTATTTCAAGTTTTAACATAGGTACCTCTGGTAAAAAAATATCTGCTAAACCACTCTCAACTAATAAGGTAATTCCAAGCCGTGGTTTCTTTCCCATTATTGTTTTTATAAACTCATCACGAATTCGCTCAGCAGAAATTATTTCCAGCCTTCTTGCCATATTTTTCATAGCCATAATTACTGCTGGATCTACCGTAAAATCTAATTGGCTCATAAATCTTGCAGCCCGCATCATTCTTAGCGGATCATCACTAAAGGAATCCTCTGGTTTACCCGGTGTCTTAATTACTTTATTTTGTAAGTCAGATACCCCACCATATAAATCAATAAAGGTTGGTTTATTAGTTGTTAGCTCTAATGCCATTGCGTTAATTGTGAAATCGCGGCGTGATAAATCCCCTTCAATACTTTGACCAAACTCAACCTCTGGTTTTCTAGAGTCTGAGTTATAACTCTCGCTTCGATAAGTTGTTATCTCAACTGTTATTTCACCCTTTTTACCAGCGATAGTGCCAAATGCAGCGCCTACATCCCAGACAGAATCTGCCCACTTATTTAAAATTTTTTCACTATCTTTTGGATGAGCATTGGTTGTGAAATCTAAATCATTGCCAAGTCTGCCTAATATCGCATCCCGTACTGGACCACCAACTAAAGCTAATTTAAAGCCAGCAGCTTTAAACGCCTTTGCTAACTCATTACTTTCTGGTGCATGTTTTGTGAGAGTTGCGATTGCAAGTTCGGTTGCGGCATCAATTGGTGTTTTCACGGTAGCACTAGGTTAGAGCAGAGTGGGTAAATGCTGCTTGGTATCGAAGTAAGTGGTTTGTAATTAAGTGTTTATTGGGAAGAAATCTGCAAGGGCAGTATCCTTAACTTATGACCCCAGCATCTAATGCGGGTGGCAATCAGGATTTAACCAGTACCCGTAAGGGTGCGCAAAATAGTGGTTCTGGTAAGCCCGCTAAAAAACATAATTCAAGCAACCGTAAAAATAGTAAAAATAGTGGTGCAAATAAGGGTGGCTTGCGACAAAAATATGCCAAACGAGTTGATGAGGTAAGTGCAGGTGGATTAGTCGTTGATAAAACTGGAACTAAAGGATTATTAATCGGCAGATTAGATCCAAAAGATGCCTCCCATGAAAGATTACTTTGGTCATTACCTAAAGGGCATATTGAAAATGGCGAATCACCTGAACAAGCAGCTATTCGTGAGGTGGCGGAGGAAACTGGGATTAAAAGTGAGATTACTAGATCACTTGGCGTGATTGATTTCTGGTTTATGGCAAGTGGAAAACGAATCCACAAAACTGTTCACCATTTTCTATTTACCGAAGTTGGCGGCAAATTAGCCCCACAAGTTACTGAGGTTGATGATGTGGCATGGTTTCCATTAGAGGAGATTGTTACCAAGTTAGCTTATCCAGATGAAAGAAAACTTATTGCAAAATCAGGACAGCTATCACCGTGAGAAAGTTTCTCATAACAGCAATTTCTTTATTCTTATTTAATCCAATTTTTATCTCTTCAAAAGCATCTGCTTCAGAAATAGTAAAGATCTCTGAAGCTACTCATCGATTGAGCAGTGGAGTATTTATAGATGATCAACTTGCATCCAAGTTATTACCAAGTGGTGAAATTGGTTCTTTGGTATTTCAACCAGTTAGAGGAGTGCGCACCTGGCTAGTAGACCCGGCAACAATTGGTGAAATAGTGGCCATGAGCCAGGGGTATGGAATTAGTAATGGACAGACACCAGGCGGTCAACAAATTGCCAAAGATTGGATTTTGCAATTTATTAAAGTTACAAAATTTGAAAAGGTTTATGTATTGACCTATGGA
>CAYFKM010000123.1:0-1876 GCA_964344025.1 uncultured Candidatus Nanopelagicus sp.
TTTTAGCAGCAAAGGTTTTAACTAGGTGATCAACTAATGCTTGATCCCAATCATCACCACCTAGGTTGTTATCGCCATTAGTTGCTTTAACTTCGACAACACCCTCACCAATTTCAAGTAGGGATACGTCAAAAGTTCCGCCACCTAAGTCAAAAACTAAGATTGTTTGTTCTTTATCGCCTTTGTCTAATCCATAGGCGAGCGCAGCAGCGGTTGGCTCATTAACAATACGCAAGACATTAAGACCTGCAATCTCACCAGCCTCTTTAGTAGCTTGGCGTTGAGCATCATTAAAGTATGCCGGTACGGTAATAACCGCATCAGATACGGTCTCACCTAAGTAACTTTCAGCATCACGCTTTAACTTCATTAAAATACGTGCGCTAATTTCTTGGGCGGTGTACTTCTTGCTATCAATATCTTGGGTCCAATTAGTTCCCATGTGTCTTTTAACGGAGCGAATCGTGCGCTCAACATTTGTCACAGATTGACGCTTTGCAACCTCACCAACTAATACCTCACCATTTTTTGCAAAGGCAACAATTGATGGTGTGGTTCTAGCACCCTCTGCATTTGCGATAACAGTTGGTTCACCACCCTCTAATACCGATACGCAGCTATTAGTTGTTCCTAAATCAATTCCTACCGCTCTTGCCATCTAGATTTACTCCTTCGTTTCGTTTTGCTTCTAGCTTTACCTGGATCTTCTTGGTCCTGCCCTTAAAGCTGGCCTTGGGCCCAAAAGCTTTAGAGGGGTATTCTCAACCTTGAGTGCCTCTTTGGTCAAAAGGTTGAGCCAGATAGGCTCAAGATTGCTATCTACACAACTTAAATGAGAGCTGCTTTATTCCCAGAGCTGCCGCTTGGGCTTAAGTAGGGCTGCGGTTAGGGCGCCTGCCGCCAATCCACCTAGGTGGGCCTTCCAATCAATTCCAGGGATTAAAAAGGGGATGGCAATATTTAGGGCTATTAAAGATCCAACCTCTTTTAGGTTTGCACCCAATGCTCGGCCCGCAATTGCTAAGGCGCCAAATAGCCCAAAGATCATTCCTGATGCGCCGACTGCCAAAGTTTGTGGTGGGTTAAAGAGGTAGGAGGTAAGTGAGCCGCCGATCAAACTTGTAATCAAAATAATTGCATACTTATTTTGACCATAAAATCCCTCGATTAAGGTTCCAAGTGATAACAACGCCAACATATTAAAAATCAGGTGTAGCCAACCCCCATGAACTAGCGCAACTGTAATTAAGCGATACCACTGCCCTTGATCGATTGCAGCTGGATAGAGTGCAAACTCATATTGCAGATTTGTTTGAAATTGTGAAATTACAAAACAGCCAGAGATTAATATAATTAAATTTTTAGTTAATCCCTTTGGCATTAATCTACTTAATGGTTACAGAATTAATCTTTACCGCTTGAACTGGCTTATCATTTGCTCCAGTTTTAACAGTTGAAATTGCATCAACAACTTTTTGGCTAGCTGCATCTTTAACCTCGCCAAATATTGTGTGCTTTCGATTTAACCAAGTAGTTGCTGCCACAGTAATAAAAAATTGAGAGCCGTTGGTATTTGGTCCGGCATTTGCCATTGCTAACAGATATGGCTTATCAAAACTTAACTCGCCATGAAACTCATCAGCAAAGTTATAACCAGGTCCACCCATTCCACTACCAAGTGGATCTCCGCCTTGAATCATAAATCCTGGTATTACTCGATGAAATACAGTTCCATCATAAAGATTAGTTTTTACCTTCTCGCCTATATTTGGATCCACCCACTCTTTTGCACCAGTTGCTAACTCAACAAAGTTTTTAACTGTTTTTGGTGCATGATTTGGAAATAACTCAATAGTGATATCACCCATGCTGGTGT
>CAYFKM010000124.1:0-1786 GCA_964344025.1 uncultured Candidatus Nanopelagicus sp.
ACGTAGGGTAACTTTAGATTCAACCGCCGCCCCATTAGTTGGCGAGGTGATGTTAGATCTAACTAAAGATTTAGATTTTGATGCTGTTGGTGGCTTAACACTTGGTGCAGATCCGGTAGCAACAGCGATGATGCATGTAGCTGCAAAATCTGGTCGCAAATTGGATTCATTTGTGGTCCGTAAAGCTGAAAAAGCGCATGGATTACAGCGAAGAATTGAAGGCCCAGATGTTAAGGGGAAAAGAGTTTTAGCTGTTGAAGATACCTCAACAACTGGTAGCTCTGTATTAACCGCAGTTGAGGCTCTAAAAGAAGCTGGTGCAGAGGTGGTTGCCGTTGCGGTAATTGTTGAGCGAGGGGCTGCGCCAAAAGTTAAAGAGACAAATCTTGAGTATCGGGCTGCCTATCAATTAGCTGATCTTGGTCTTTGATGAAAATTTTAGTAACAGGTGGTGCTGGCTATATAGGCTCTGCTTTAGTTGATCGATTGATCACCGAAAATTATGAAGTAAATGTTATAGATGATTTAAGTAACGGTTATTCAGAAAATATTAATTCAAAAGCAAACTTTATAAATGGCACAATTTTGGATGAGCTGGCACTCGAAAAATCGTTAGATGGAGTTGAGGCTGTATTTCACTTAGCAGCAAAGATTAGGGTGGAAGAGGGTGAAGCCAAGCCAGATCTTTATAAAAATGTAAACATTGAGGGCACATTGAAATTAATTGATAAGTGCAAACAGATTGGAATTAAAAAGTTTATATTTGCATCAACCGCAGCTGTTTATGGGGATCCAACAGATTTTCCAGTTACCGAGGAGTCTGAAGTAAAACCAGTTAATGTCTATGGAAAAACCAAATTAGAAATTGATGAATTTTTGGCAAAAAACTCGATCAATTTGGGTATGTCATCTATTAGTTTTAGATTCTTTAATGTTGGAGGAGCAGTTAAAAATAAGGATGGTAGGTGGTTGAAAATTAAACATGAAGGGGCCACTCATTTAATCCCAAGCATTCTCCATAGCTCTGGGAGCACTCCGCTTTCTATTTATGGAAATGATTGGCCGACAAAAGATGGCACTCCAACCAGAGATTTTGTTCATTTAAATGATTTAGTAGATGCTTTGGTTAAATCATTGAATCATCTTGAATCTTTAGGACATCAAATTATAAATTTAGGAACCGCTAACGGCGCCACAGTATTAGAGGTGGTGCTAGCTGCTGAAAAAGCTTTAAATAAAAAAATAAATTACAAGTTTGCTTCTAGAAGAGCTGGCGATAGTTATGCATTAGTGACCAGTAATTCAAAAGCCAAGCAAACTCTAAATTGGCAGCCTAATAGAAACATAATAGATATATTGCAGGATGCAAATTCAGAGTTACTTGCTAACCATTAACTCTTTATAGGTCTCAATATATTTTTTTGCCATTACCTCTACAGAAAATGATTCCGAAAGTAAATTCTTGGCAGCCATCCCAACATCTCTTATTCGCTCTCTATCTTTATTTAGAGCTATCAATAAAATTGCCATACCTTTTGCATCTTTCGAAGTTAAATAACCAGTTTTATTATTTTTGATAAATTCAGATAATCCACCAACATCCCTTGCAACAGTGGCTCTTCCACAATTTGCTGCTTCAAGCATCACCAATGGAAGTCCTTCATTCTTACTTGTCATCAGAAGTAGGTCAAACTCTGTAATACTTTCAAATGGATTCAACACCCATCCTGTGAAGTTAATGGGCAAATCTTTTGATTCATTTTTAACCTTATTGAATAATTCACCC
>CAYFKM010000125.1:0-517 GCA_964344025.1 uncultured Candidatus Nanopelagicus sp.
AATCTACTCTGTGCAATAGCACCAGCACACATAGCACATGGCTCAAGTGTGACCACTAAGGTTAAATCATCAAACCTATAAGAGTTAAGTTTTTTTGCTGCATCCCTGATAGCTACAAGCTCTGCATGAGCTAGTGGATCATTACTTTTTTCTCGTTCATTTTTACCACTACCAATAATCTCACCTTTTTGATTTACTACCAGAGCCCCCACTGGCACATCATTATGTAATTGAGCTTGCTGTGCTAATTGCAGAGCTACACTCATTAGTAATTTGTAATCCACTAATTACTTTCAATCACCTGATTAAATTGATCACCAAAACCTAATCTATTTGCAATCGCCTCTAATTGTTCATCTGGATATAACTCTGTGTCATCTAATATGGCTAGTAACTCCATCTCACCTACTCCTAAATCTGAGAGTAGATCGATATCTCCACCTGGTTGGGATTCATCCTCCTCCTCTGGAAACTCTAAATCTAAAACCTCTACTAATTCTGCTGCTACCTCATAATC
>CAYFKM010000125.1:533-1700 GCA_964344025.1 uncultured Candidatus Nanopelagicus sp.
TTATTAAGCCAATATCTCTAGTTGAGGCAAGTGTTGTAGCATCCCATCTGCCATCTTCATGCCAGGCAATACATCCAAAATCAACTGACATTTTCTCCACACCTCCTCGCGCTTGCATTATTGCCCAAGTGGCTTTACACCCCTAATTCTGGCTTTATTCTGCAGTAATTGGTAGTAGGGCTTTGGGATTGTAGAGTTAAAGGTATGAAAATTCATATTGCAGACCACCCGCTGATCACACATAAGTTAACGGTGCTGCGGGATGAAAAAACAGATTCACCAACCTTTAGGCGTCTAACGGAAGAGATTGTCACCTTACTTGCCTATGAGGCAATGCGTGAGATTAAAACTCACCCAGTAACAGTTAAAACACCAGTTGCTACCGCAAGTGGTGCGCAGATTACTAAGCCACATCCAGTTGTAGTGCCAATCTTGCGGGCAGGTCTTGGCATGCTTGAAGGAATGAGCAGATTAGTTCCAACTGCTGAGATCGGATTTTTAGGAATGGTACGGGATGAAAAAACTTTAAAAGCATCAACTTATGCCAATAGATTGCCGGAGGATTTAACTGTTACATCCTAGATCCAATGCTTGCCACCGGTGGCACTTTGGTATCAGCTATTGAGTTTTTAGCCGCCAAGGGTGCAGTTGATATAACAGCAATCTGTATTTTGGCAGCACCGGAAGGGATTGCAATCTTAGAAAAAGCTTTTGCACAAAGTAAATTAAATTTAAAGTTGGTAACTGGCGCACTAGATGAAAAATTAAATGAGAAGGGTTATATAGTTCCAGGATTAGGCGATGCTGGTGATCGCTTATATGGCGTGGTTTAAATGGCAAGTACTAGTCCTGGCTATGGCATAACAATTCGAGTAGATGGCGCAGTTGTATCCCAACCAGTTGCCCTAATTACCCAAGCAATATTAACTATGGGTGCATCAATTACCGCACTAGATGTTGTCGAATCTGTCCTAGATCGAGTAGTAATTGATGCAGAGCACGCAGAGCAAATTACTCAAGCTATTTCAAAAAATCCTAATTTAAATGTTAGAAAGGTTTCAGATCGAACATTTTTACTTCACCTAGGTGGAAAAATTGAGGTAACCTCAAAGGTGCCACTTAAAACCCGTGATGATCTATCCCGTGCCTACACCCCAGGGGTTGCTC
>CAYFKM010000126.1:0-1637 GCA_964344025.1 uncultured Candidatus Nanopelagicus sp.
GTTCTAGGTTGCTTGTTTTAGCAAGTGAAGATTTTGATTCAAACGATTACTTTTATTTACCTAATATTGTTAACAAGTAGTTCTTATATTCCCCTTCTGGATATCTTTCAACGAATGTTGATAATTCTTTCCAAGAAAGAAAATTCATTCGGAGCGCCACTTCTTCCGGGCAGCCAATTTTAAATCCCTGACGTTCCTCAATCACTCTAACAAACTCACTTGCTGACTGCATAGATTTTGCATTTCCAGTATCTAGCCAAGCAGTCCCTCTCTCAAGATGCGCTACTTTGAGCTCCTTCTTTTGATTGTACTTATTTAAGATGTCAATAATTTCTAACTCACCTCTTGAGCTAGGAATAATGTCCTTAACAAATTTAAATACTTGAGAATCAAAAAAATACATTCCAGGAATCGCTAAATTAGTCTTCGGGTTGCGTGGCTTTTCTTCGATGGAATCGATTTCACCATTAATAATATTTACAACTCCATAATCTTGAGGATTTGCAACTTGATAGGTGAAAATTTGACAGCCAATTCCATTAAACTGTTTTTGTAGCGATTCACCTAAGCCTACTCCATATAGCAAATTATCACCCAGCAAAAGTAAAATTGGGTCATTGGATGGCTTTATGATTTTGAATGCGTCAGGAATACCTCGTGGTTCTGACTGCACAGAATATGAAATAGAAATTCCAAAATTTGATCCATTGCCTAACAACTTTTCAAATTGATGTCGCTCCGTCGGATTGATGATAATCTCGATGTTTCTAGAACCAGCCAACATCGCCAGGCTTAAAGTGTAATAAATCATTGGCTTATCAAAAATTGGTAGAAGTTGCTTATTTGTTACAGCAGTATTCGGCCACAGGCGAGATCCTTTACCAGCGGCCAAAATGATCGTTCGGTACATTTACTTCCCCTTTATGACTAGGTCTCGTAAGCCTTGGGACAAAGGAATTGTTGGTTTCCATCCAATAAGGTTCTTAATTTTTTCCGAATTTAATGCATACCTATAATCATGACCCTTACGATCTTTAACATAGGTAATTAAATCGACATCCGCGTTTGCCATATTTAGAAGCAATTTGGTCAGCTCAATGTTACTTATACGATCTTTTGTACCTATATTAAAAACTTCCCCGGGTTGCCAATTGTCAAGCAACATTAAAATAGCCCTAACATGATCAGAAACATGAATCCATTCACGTACATTCTCGCCATTTCCATAAATCGGAATACTGGCACCATCATTAATTCTTTCAATCACAGTAGGTATGAATTTCTCTGCATGTTGCATTGATCCATAATTATTACAACATCTTGTTATTATCAATTCCTGATTATGGGTTTTGATATTTGCCAAGCAAAGTAAGTCTGCACTTGCTTTGGTTGCAGAATAAATCGAACTTGGATTTAGTGGACTATTTTCTGTTGCAAATCCATGTTGAATTGGGCCATAAACTTCATCAGTAGAGACCATCACCATCCTAATTTTTTTTTCCCTGCATTCTTCAAGTACTGCAAATGTTCCACCGACATTAGTACTTATAAAAGGATTACCATTCTTGATGCTATTATCAACATGACTTTCCGCCGCAAAATGTAAAACAAAATCACTTTTTTTTACTAAATTAGAT
>CAYFKM010000127.1:0-901 GCA_964344025.1 uncultured Candidatus Nanopelagicus sp.
GGTGGTTTTTGTAATGCATCGCTAACTCATGGTTTTGTTAATGGTTACACCAGATTCCCTGATGAGATGGCTGTAATTGAAAAGTTAGGACGGCAGAATTTAGATCAGATAGAAGCCACAATTAAAAAATATAATATTGATTGCGATTTTGAACGAAGTGGTGAGCTGCGAGTAGCGGTAGCCCCTTGGCAACTTGCTGGGTTAAAAGAGGAGGCAATTGCCAGAAATAACACTGGCGATCATGTTGAGGTGTTAAGTAAAGAGCAGATTAGAGCCAGAGTAAATTCCCCACTTTATGAAGGTGCTCTATATGATGCTGATGGTACAGCCTTAGTAGATCCGGCAAGATTGGTCTGGGGACTCGAAAAAGCTTGTCTGTCTCTTGGCGTTAAAATATATGAAAATTCAAAGGTCGAAGAGTTAATTGATGAAGACTCTCATGTTGTATTAAAAACAGCATATGGTCAGGTAAGAGCAAAGAAGGTTGCACTGGCAACAAATATCTACTCACCCCTTATAAAGAGTGCTAGAAAGTATGTAATTGCAGTTTATGATTTTCAATTAGTAACCCAGCCTTTAACTAAAGTACAACTAGAAAGTATTGGTTGGAAAGGTAGGGAAGGCTTATCTGATGCCGGATATCAATTCCACTACTACCGATTAACAAAAGAGAATGAAATTTTATGGGGTGGATATGATGCAATTTATAATTTTCAAGGAAAAGTTAGACAAGAGTATGAGGCTAGACCTGAAACATATGCAAAACTTGCTACAAATTTCTTTAAAACTTTCCCACAGCTAGCAGGCATTAAGTTCACTCATGGTTGGGGTGGTGCTATTGATACCTGCTCAAGATTCTCACCATTTTGGGGTACAGATTTTGATAATAAAGTTGCATATG
>CAYFKM010000127.1:911-1577 GCA_964344025.1 uncultured Candidatus Nanopelagicus sp.
ACAAGATTTGGTGCTTCAACGATGCTGGATTTATTAGATGGCATAGAGAATGAAGCAACCGCTTTGCAGATGGTAAGGCACAAACCAATTCCTTTTCCTCCTGAGCCACTAAGGTTTCTATTCATAAGACTTACTCAATGGTCAATTAATAGGGCTGATCAAAATCAAGGCAAGCGAAATCTTTGGCTCAAACTTTTAGATCGTCTTGGATTAGGGTTTGACTCTTAAATTTATCTGCTCAGCAATGGAATTAGTTCAGCTCAGTTTGTAGTTGTATCCTTAACCCTATGGCAATAAAAAATGAAGAAGATGTAGTCCGTAAAGCACCTTTGTTTACGGCGCTAGATGATGCCTCGGCACTATCCCTTCGTGCCTCAATGAGTGGGGTTAAGTTAAATCGCGGTCAAACTTTATTTAAAGAGGGTGATGCTGGAGACCGACTATTTGTTGTGGTTGAAGGTAAATTAAAATTAGGAACTACCTCAAATGATGGCCGTGAAAACCTGCTTTCAATTTTGGGACCTGGGGATATGTTTGGTGAGTTATCCCTGTTTGATCCAGGGCCAAGGACAGCTACTGCAACTGCAGTTGTTGACTCTAAGTTATTAGCGTTAGCAAATGATCAGGTTATTGGTTGGGTTAAGGAGCATCCACAAGTTTCCTTGC